>NZ_JBBMRD010000005.1:0-241942 GCF_038900355.1 Olleya sp. AS48
GAAGAAATCACAGGAGTTGATGATCCATTAACACCAGCAGATCCAGCAGGAAACACAACAGATCCAACAGATCCAGATACAGATGGTGACGGAGTAACAGATGGACAAGAAGCATTAGACGGAACAGATCCAAATGATGCATGTGAGTATGTAATCGCAAGTATTACCTTACCAATCGACTCAGGAGCAGATTGTGATAATGACGGATTAACAGATGCAGAGGAAATTACAGGAGAAGATGATCCATTAACACCAGCAGATCCAGCAGGAAACACAACAGATCCAACAGATCCAGATACAGATGGTGACGGAGTAACAGATGGACAAGAAGCATTAGACGGAACAGATCCAAATAACTCATGCGAGTATTTAGAGTCAAGCATTACATTACCTCAAGATGAAGTATATCTTGCAGCAGATTGTGATGGAGATGGTGTGACAAATGGTCAAGAAGTGGTCGACGGTACAGATGCATTAGATCCTTGTGATTACTTAGCAGGAAATCAAGACATAACTATAGTTTCTGAAGAATGGGAAGCTTTAGATTGTGATGGTGATGGAGTAATTAATGGTACAGAGATATTAGATAGTACAGATCCACAAAACCCATGTGATTTTATTGCAGCAAGTACGACTGTAGCTCAATCTACTGAGTGGTTAAATGGAGATTGTGATAATGATAACGTTCCTAACGGAGTTGAACAATCTGAAGGGGATACTGACGGAGATTCTATACCAGATTATTTGGATACAGATGATGATGGTGATGGAGTGGATACTATCAATGAAGATTATGGTAACACGGATTTTGAAGATGGAGATATAGATCCAACAGGTGATAATGATCCTACTAATGATGATACAGATGGAGATTCTATACCAGATTATTTAGATACAGATGACGATAATGATGGTATACCAACTGAAGATGAGTATCCTGATCCTGATAATAATGGTATTGGATTTGGTGATGATGCAGTCGACAGTGATGGTGACGGTTTACCAGATTATTTAGATGTAAATAACGCATCGCCTCAGGAAGATGATTTAGAGATATTTAATGCTGTTACACCTAATGGCGATGGAGATAATGACGTGTTTATCATTAGAAATATTGAATTATATCCAGAGAATACAGTTAAGATTTATAACAGATGGGGAGTAATTGTTTATGAAACGTCTAGTTATGGTTCTGTAGGAAATTATTTTAATGGTAGATCAAACGGAAGAGTAACAATTCAAGAAGATGAGTTATTACCTGTTGGAACATACTTTTATGTAGTTGAGTATACTGTAGAAGGAGAAACTAAATCTAGAGCAGGATATTTATACCTACAACGATAATAAATCTATAGAGGCAGTGTTAAAGCTGCCTCTTATATAACAAAATAAATTCATACCTTATTTCAAATGAAAAATAAAATTTTAATATTAATAGCTGTATTAAGTTCATTTTATGTATCAGAATTATCTGCGCAACAAGATGCACAATACACACAGTATATGTACAATACTTTAAGTATAAATCCAGCATATGCAGGTTCTAGAGATGGACTTAGTGCTTTATTATTGTATCGTACGCAATGGGTAGGATTAGATGGAGCTCCAGATACAGGTAGTTTCAATATCCATTCTCCTTTTGGTGATGAGCAAAATGTCGGATTAGGTTTATCTGTTGTAAATGATAGGATTGGACCAACGCAAGAAACCTATTTTGATGTGTCATTTTCTTACTCTATAAATACGTCAGATGAAGGTAGATTATCTTTTGGTTTGAATGGTGGTGGAAGTTTGTTAGATATAAAATATTCGGAATTAAGCTCTTATAATAATGGAGATGTATTATTGCAAAGTGATATTGATAATAAGTTTTCACCTCAAATAGGAGCTGGTGTTTATTATCGTAATTCAGATAAATGGTATTTAGGATTATCAGTACCAAATATACTTGAAACTAAATATTTTGACGATGCTTCTTTATCTCAAGCTTCAGAAAGAATGCACTTTTATTTAATGGGAGGTTATGTTTTTGATATTAATCAGGATTTAAAATTAAAACCAGCTTTTTTAGTTAAACAAGTTTCAGGATCACCTTTACAGGCAGATTTAACTGCAAATGCTTTATATAAAGATAAATTTACAGTTGGATTAGCATACCGTTGGGATGCTGCAGTTAGTGGATTGTTAGGGTATCAGGTATCAGAAAGTTTAATGTTAGGTTTTGGTTATGACAGAGAAGTAACAGATTTAGGTCAGACTAAGTTTGATTCTGGTTCTTTCGAGGTATTTTTAAGATTTGAACCTAGAGATTTAACTAAAATTTTATCACCAAGATTCTTTTAAAACATAGATAACAAAGATTATGAAAAATAGATATATACTTTCTACTTTAATTATTGCACTATCATTTAATCTAACATTTGCTCAAAATGATGGTATTTCTAGTAGTACAGAAAAAAAGTATGATAAATTATCCTATGTTGAAACAACAAAGGAGTTATTAAAGTTAATTGAAAAAGGTAATAAAACACCAGAAGTTTATAAAAAACTAGCTAATTCATATTATTTCAATACCAAAATGGAAGACGCTTCCAAGTGGTATGGTGAAATGTTTAAATTGGACGCGGTAGTTGAGTATGAGTACTATTATCGATATGCGATGAGTTTAAAAGCTATTGGTGACTATGAAGGTGCAAATGCTAATATGAAAGAGTTTGCTGCTTTAAAGCCAAATGATTCTAGAGCAATATTATTCTCTAAATCTCCAAATTATCTTGAAACTATCGAATCACTTTCAGGTGATTTTGAATTGGAAAATTTAGATTTAAATTCTCGTTTTTCAGATTTTGGAACCTCTTTTTATAAAGGTGGAATTGTTTTTGCTTCTTCTAGAGGTGACGGTAAATTATATAAATGGAACGAACAACCATTTTTAGATTTATACTATCAAGCTAACGATTCTAGTGCTGTAACTCCTTTATCTACAGCTATAAATACTAAATATCACGAGTCTTCAACATCTTTTACTCACGATGGGAATATCGCATATTTTACTAGAAACAATTATTTTCATGGTAAAGTCAGAAAAAGTAATGAAAAAGTAAATGGATTAAAAATTTTTAAAGCCGAACTTAAAAATGGCGCTTGGTCAAATATAGTCAGTATGCCATTTAATAATGACGATTATAATGTCGCGCATCCAGCCTTAAGTTTAGATGAGTCTAGATTATATTTTGCTAGTGATATGCCAGGTACTCGAGGTAAATCTGATATTTATTATGTAGATATTTTAGAAGATGGTACTTATGGCGAACCAGTAAATTTAGGAGATGCTATCAATACAGAAGGAAGAGAAAATTTTCCATATATAAGTAATAATGGAACACTATATTTCTCATCAGATGGACATCAAGGTCTTGGTGGATTAGATGTATTTATGACTAAGTTAGATGACCCAAGTCAAACAGTTACCAACTTAGGTAAACCAATTAATAGTTCTAGAGACGATTTTGAATTTATAATTGACGAATTTTCAAATATTGGATACCTAACTTCTAATAGATATAATGGTAAAGGAGATGATGATATTTATAAGTTTTCTAGATCATTTTGTACGCAGTTAGTGTCTGGTACAACAGTAGACAAAACAACTAATATTATACTGCCTTACGCAAGTGTTGTTGTTTTAAATGAAAAAGGAGTAGAGGTTCAAAACTTGACATCAGATCAAAACGGTTCCTTTAGTTATGAAGGACCTTGTAACAAGCAAAAATTTAATATTATAGCATCTAAAGATGGTTATACTCAATCAGACCAAACGTTTGTTGTTAATCCTAAAAAGAAAGAAGATGTTGTTTTAAAATTAAACCTAACACCTGAAACAACATTACCTGCAGAAGTTGGAATGGATTTAACCGAAGTTTTAAAATTAAATCCAATCTATTTTGATTTTGACAAGTCTAATATAAGACCAGATGCAGAATTAGAGTTAAAAAAGGTAATAGATTACATGAAAAAGTATCCAACGGTTAGAATTGATGTACAATCGCATACAGATTCAAGAGCATCAGATGACTACAACTGGGCTTTATCTAATAGAAGAAACGTATCTACCAAACAATACATTATTCAAAAAGGAGGTATATCGCCAGATAGATTAGAAGGTAAAGGTTACGGAGAAACTATGTTAGTTAATAGATGTAGTAACGGAGTCAAGTGTACCGAAGAAGAACATGATTGGAATAGAAGAAGTAACTTTATAGTTATTAATAGATAATTTCAACCATATTAATATGGAAAAAGCATCTCATTAGAGATGCTTTTTTTATTAAATTTAACTTAAAACAAAAATTAGCCCAAGTCTAATTATTAACTTTGTTTTTATCAAATATTTTTAATGAAAGAAGAACATGTAATTTTAGTAAACGAGTTTGATGAGCAAATTGGACTGATGCCAAAAATGGAAGCCCATGAAAAAGCATTATTACATCGTGCATTCTCTGTTTTTGTTTTTAATGATAAAAATCAGTTAATGCTACAACAAAGAGCTTTAGGTAAGTACCACTCTCCTGGATTATGGACTAACACATGTTGTAGTCATCAACGTGAAGGAGAAAGCAATATACAAGCTGGTACAAGACGTTTACAAGAAGAAATGGGTTTTGTAACACAACTTGAAGAAAAAACATCTTTTATCTACAAAGCTCCTTTTGATAATGGTTTAACAGAGCATGAATTGGACCATATTATGGTTGGTTATTATCAAAATCAGCCAATTATTAATAAAGATGAAGTTGAAAGCTGGAAATGGATGTCTTTAGAAGATGTAAAAGCAGATATCCAAAATCAGCCAGAACTATATACAGCTTGGTTTAAAATAATTTTTGATAAGTTTTATCAATTTATAAATATTAGTGATGAAAGTAACAGTCAGTCGTAAAGCCCATTTTAATGCAGCCCATAGATTATATCGTAAAGATTGGTCCATGGAAAAAAATGATGAAATCTTTGGAAAATGTAACAACCCTAATTATCATGGTCATAATTATGAGCTTGTAGCTAGTGTTACAGGAGATATTGATCAAGAAACAGGTTTTGTAATTGATGTTAAAATTTTAAAAGACATCATTAAAATGGAAGTAGAAGATGCTTTTGACCATAAAAACCTAAACTTGGATGTTGCAGAGTTTAAAGATTTAAATCCAACAGCAGAAAATATTGTCGTTGTAATTTATAATAAAATCAAAGCCAAATTAAAACAAGGCTTAGACTTGGAAGTAACACTTTACGAGACACCAAGAAACTTTGTATCCTATTCTGGTAAATAACATGCATAAATTAAATAAAGGCTTTAAAGTGGATTTAAATAGTTCTAATTTCGAACTTTAATCGTAGCTTTGCACTTAAATAAATTTTAAAATTATGGCAAATAAAAGAGACCTAAAAAAAGACATTAATTACGTTTTAGGAGATATTATTGAAGCAGTTTATGTTTGGGAATACACAAACACTGATAAAGACAACAAACAAAGTGAAGCGATCATTGATGACGCAATAGTAACTTTTGACGAGCTTATAACTAAGACTAATGCTAAAGACGTTGACAACAAAAAAGCACATTTTAACGCTGTTAAAAAAGAGCTTGAAGATAAGGGTCGTGCATTAATTGAAAGAATTAACAAATTAGGTTAATTTTTTTTAAAAAAAAGCTTGCAGATATCATTAAGAGAATTATATTTGCAAACTCTTTTGCCGATGTAGCTCAGCTGGCTAGAGCAGCTGATTTGTAATCAGCAGGTCGTGGGTTCGAGTCCCTCCATCGGCTCAAAAAAGCTTCTCTTAATTGAGAAGCTTTTTTTTTGATCTAACATCAAATTTTAACAATAAAAAAAGCCATCTAAATTTAGATGGCTTTTTTTATATCAAACTATTTTTTCTATTGCTCAGTACGTTTAATTTCGGCAATGTACACTTCTAATTGCTTTCCATATTTAGAGGCTTTAATTTCTGGCGTAAGCACTTTACTTATGGTGTCTAAATAAATAACATTAGCATCGTAAATTTCCGAAAGTGCTAAATATGGAGCAACTTCACTATCCTTATGTGTTACAGCAAAATTAGCAGTGTATAAATACTTTCTTTTCTTAAAGCTATTTAATATGGCTTCAGTTTGCTTTAACTTGATAGTATCTTTGTCTCTTGCTGCTTCAATATATTCTTTAGTTAAGTCTAAATTTTTATTATTAAACTTTCCTATCATACTTAAATACTCTTCTAAAACATCATGTTGCTTAGATCCTTTTATTTTAGCATCGTAAGAAAATCCCTTTAAAGTTGTATTAATTTCAGTAACACCTTTATCAGCAAAAAAGGATATCCTATCATCCTCTTTGGTGTTTTTATTTAAATATAAATAAAACATTTCTGGCTCATCTATGTCTGATTGTAACGTAAATTCAGGAGAACCATTAACAACAATTGAGTCTACAGTCACTAAAACAGTATCATTTACCTTTTTTAGGTATATAGTCCCTTTTTTTAATCCTTTTACAGTCCCTTTGACTGTCAATTTATTAGCATCATTTCCGCAAGAAAATAAAGACACCAATACTAATAATGCAATAATTTTTTTCATTTAAAACTTATTTTAAGGTGGGCAAATATCAATTAAAAAACAGAAAAATACTAACCTCCAGAAGCTAATTGCATTAAAATTGTACAACCAATAGCTGCTAAAGTTCCTACAGCATATCCAAATACTGCTAAAAGAACACCAACTGTTGCTAAAGATGGGTGAAAAGCAGAAGCTACAATTGGAGCAGATGCTGCACCACCTACGTTAGCTTGACTTCCAACCGCTAAAAAGAAATAAGGTGCTTTAATAAGTTTTGCAACTCCAATTAAAAGTAATGCATGAATACCCATCCATACAAATCCAATAGCTATAAGACCAACGTTATCAAATATAGAACTAATGTCTATTTTCATTCCGATGGTTGCAACTAAAATATATATAAAAACACTACCAAATTTACTAGCACCTGCGCCTTCATAATTTTTAGCTTTAGTAAAAGACAACAATATAGCTACAAGTGTAGCAATACTAATCATCCAGAAAAACGAACTATCTAAAAACGTAAAAGTGTTTTTTAAAGTAGTAGATTCTATTCCCGAAATTATTTCTCCAAAAAAAGGCGCTAAATTGTCAGCACATAAATGTGCCATACTTACAGTTCCAAAAGCTATGGCAGCCAATAACATTAAATCTGTTAAGCTTGGATTACGTTTAACACTTTCAGTAAATGTGGACATTTTATCTTTTAGTGCCTCAATAGAGGATGTATCTGCTTTTAACCATTTATTGATACTAGCGCGTTTTCCAATACCAATTAGTAGAATAGCCATCCATACATTAGCAACAACTATATCCACAAATACCATTTTTCCGTACTCAGCTTGATTATAACCGTAAATTTCTAACATTGCGGTTTGATTAGCGCCTCCTCCAATCCAGCTTCCAGCTAAAGTAGATAAACCTCTCCAAACAGCATCAGGACCTATTCCGCCTACTGTGTCAGGTGATATTGTGGCAATTAATAGTATAGCTATTGGTCCACCAATTACAATACCTATTGTACCTGTAAAAAACATGATAAGTGCTTTCCATCCTAAATTAAAAACTGCTTTTAAATCAATGCTTAATGTCATTAAGACTAGTGCTGCAGGTAATAGATATCTACTAGCAACATAATACAAGTTGGTTTTGTGTGCTACTATGTCACCAGTTTCGGTTGTTGTTTCCCATTCTGGAGCAATTAGACCTATGGTTGTTAGTATAGCTGGCAGCATATATGCCATAAACAAGCCAGGAACAATCTTGTAAAATTTTTCCCAGAAACCGCCTTTTAAAGATTCTGTATAAAATATTAAGCCTAAGGCAATCATTAACACTCCAAAAACAATAGTGTCGTTAGTAAATAATGGTTCACTCATAATTTTAATTTATAGATAACGCAAAATAATCAAATAATATGGTTATTAAAACATTTAAAAACAAAGTTTGGCACAGGATTTGTTTAATATAAATTGTAATTATTTATGATGACGTTCTAATACTAGGTGTGGTTACCTAAACAGAAAATAGTAGTAATTACATTTGGTTGGTTAGTATGAAAAAGCATCCCTATAAAGGATGCTTTTTCTGTTTTTAAATTTAATAAACCTTTAACACTACAAAATGTTAGTTAGTTTGTTTTGGCACGACAATTGTAATATTAAAAGTGTAATTACTTATGATGACTTTCACACAGGTGTGGTTACCTAAATGAAACGAGTAGTAATTATCATATTTTTGGTTGGTTAGTATGAAAAAGCATCCTTTTTAGGATGCTTTTTCTATTTTATGATGTTTGATAATTTTTACTTGGTTGTAATAAAAGTTATAATACTTGCTAATAAACCATCTGCTAATGGTCTATGCGATTCGTTATAAGATTTAGAGTTTTCAAGGTCATCACCTTCAATGGTTACCATAACATGATTCATATTTTTTATTATTTTTATAGCAGCATCGCTTGCAGCCTCTTTTAATAATAAAGCTTCGGTTTCACTAACTTGTAAATCCTTAGTTCCATTTATTACTAATGTTGGTATGTTTAAAGTACCCATTATATCAATTGGATTGTGTTTCATCCAACTCATAAAAAAACGTTGTGTTTCAATATTAAAAATGGATGTTAAAGCTTCAGGATAATCTAATGTTGTTTTTCCTGTTTTTAAAATAGTAAACACGCGTTTTGTATCTTCTGTAAATTGTGGTGCTGTTTTTTCTATTTGTTCTATAATAACACTGTCTATAGTTTGTCCTGCTCCAGCTATGGATATAAAGCCATTAGCTTTATCCTTTGCTGCTAGCATACCAATTAGGCTTCCTTGATCATGTCCTATAATGTATATTTTATTATATAGATTTAAATTTTTAAAATAGTCTAATACTGCACTGGCATCTGTTACAAAATCATCAAAAGATAAATTAGGATCTACGTTGTTTTGTCGTATTTGTTTAACAATACGCTTGTCGTATCTAAAGGTTGCAATGCCATTATTGGTAAGTCCTATTGCTAATTTTTTGATGTTATTAGTTTTTAAAAAGTTTTGATTACCATCTCTATCATTGGGTCCATATCCTGCTATAATTATGGCTAAAGTTGGTTTGTCATCATTTAAAGGTGTTAATAATGTCCCATTTATGTGTTTGTTTACAACAATGTCTTTAGATGTAAACGTTACATCTTGGGCACTGGCAGTAGATAGTATAAAAAACAGAATGATTATAAGTTGTGATTTCATTTTAATGGTTTTAACAAGTAAGTCAAATAGGATGCCAAATATTAAATTATACTATTCAAAGTTACACTTAAAATTTGGTATAAAAATAATGTTTGAAAGGATTTTGAAATGTGTTTTTAATCGATTTTTAGCGTGTTTTAATCGATGAATGTTAAAATTTAGTGCATTTCATCGATTTATAATGTTTTTTATCGTTTTGCTTCGAGATAAGCTTTATGTTTGTCTTGTGCTAGAAATTACATACTTTTAGTTCAATGGATTAATTAATTAATATTTGCATTGTTGGGTTAGTTTGGATAATCTAAATTAATTTAACACAAAATGCCAAATAGCAAAAAGCCAAGGTTGAGGGACCTTGGCTTTTATGTTTTTAATACTTTATATTTTATGATTCTAAAAGTTAAATTAATTCTAGGCATTATTTGTTTTTTGGTTTTAGCAATCTGATGTAACCAATGATGTTGCGTGCTACCCTTCATTAATAATAAACTGCCATGCTCTAGTAATAGTTTTTGCTTTAATGATTTGTCCGTTTTATGTTTGAGATTAAAATATCGTGCTTCGCCAAAACTAACAGAGGCAATTATAGGATTTATACCTAAAGATTTTTCGTCATCAGCATGCCAACCATTGCTATCTTGACCATCTCTGTATAAATTAGCTAAGCATGTAGTAAAGTTTATGTTTGCTATAGTTTCTACTCTTTTTTTTATTTCGCTTAAAGCGGAAGTAAAGCCATGTGGATGCATGGTAATATTGGAATAACTATAGGGTTTATTATTGGTGCTAAATAAAGCAGTTAATCTGGGTTGTGCATGCGTTTTTCCAAACAAAGTAATGTTATCTTGCTGCCAAGGGATGTCATTAAATAGCAAATCGTAATAATCGGAAGCCTCGTTTATGTCAAAAAAATTAGGAAAATAACTAATCTCAGCATCTGGCAAATTAAGTTTGATTTCTTCTGTAAAAAGCATTTCTTAAAATTTTAAATACCAAAATGCCCAATACATTAGCCCAAATTGTAACGGAAGACGTAATAACAAGATCCATTTTGGTAGTCCAGCCGAAGCTTTTTTTTCAGTTAACATATATATGTGGACCATTAAAAATAAAAGCAACATTAATATTATACCATAAATTGAAATAGCTTTTAATGCAGGAATGCAGACTGTTATACCTAAAACTATTTCTGCAATACCACTTAATTTAACTAGTAGTTTATGATTAGGTAAGTATCTTGGCATGATGCGTAAATACATTTTAGGTTTAATAAAATGCATAATACCTGCAAACACATAAATTGCTCCCATTAAATATAGATGCCAAGGATAGGTCATAATTAGTTTTTTATTTTATAAATTTAGCCTATAAAATTTAAATCATGAAGTATAATTTAGCGCTTTTACTAACATTTTTTACAACTATTAGTATTGCACAATTAAGGGAGGGATTTGTCTATGCTCAAGATATAATTCAAGATTTAGATTTAGAGTTAAGGTATTGTAATGATGATAATTTTGTAGGAGAGCAAATTGATGGTTACAATAAAGAGGTTGTGATTATGACAACATTAGCAGCTAAAGCTTTAAAAAATGTACAAGATACCCTTAAAAAAAAGGGGTTAGGTTTAAAAATTTATGACGCTTATAGACCACAACAAGCGGTAAACCATTTTGTAAGATGGGCAAAACATGTTAATGATACCTTAAAAAAGCAAGAGTATTATCCAAATGTAGATAAAAAAAATCTTTTTAGTCAAGGTTATATTGCCTCCAAATCTAGACATAGTAGCGGAAGCACAGTAGATTTGACGATTATAAATTTAAAGACGGGAAAAGCTTTAGACATGGGTAGTCCTTATGATTTTTTTGGTCCAGAATCTTGGGTAAGTAATACTAAATTGACATCAAAACAGCAGGAAAATAGACAACTATTACAACACGTCATGTTGACAAATGGCTTTAGAAATTACCCAAAAGAATGGTGGCATTTTACCTTAAAAGGAGAGCCTTTTAAAAATCAATATTTTGATTTTCCGGTAGAGTAAAGGTTAAACATGTTGATCTACCAAAATCTGGTTACCATCAGGATCCAGTATCATAAAACTTGCAGGACCTTTGGTGGTAGTGTTAGCTTCGGTAATAAAAGAAATATTATTATCTTTTAATTGTTTTTGTATGGACCTAACATCATCAAAATCTTTTAACGGATTAGCGTTTTCATCCCAACCAGGGTTAAACGTGATAATATTTTTATCAAACATACCCTGAAAAAGTCCTATTAGCGCATTTCCATTTTTCATTATTAAATAATTTTGTTCAAGTTGTCCACCAAAAACTGTAAAACCTAAAGTTTCATAAAATTGTTTGGACGCTATAATATCTTTTACTGCTATACTTATTGATAAGGCACCTAAAGTCATTGTAAATTTATATTGGTTAGTATAGGCTAAAGTTATATTTTTTTTATGAGTTTGTAGTTTAATGTCGTTATTAGAAATAAAAAAAGCCACAACGTTAATTGTGGCTTCTTTTTAGTAGTAGTTAATTGTTAAGCTTTTTTAGCTTTAACAGATATTTTAATTTCTACATCATCCTTAATTAACTTATCTCCTAAAGATGCTGCAACATCATCACTTGTAGCAGAGTTGTACATAATGTTCCACTCTGTTCTATCTAAAGTAAACGTGTCACTTGTAATAGTTACATCGTCACCATTTACAGCTACAGATGCTGGGAAAGTAATGTTCTTTTTAATACCTTTTAGTGTTAAGTTACCACTAATATTGTTTCCTTCTACTTTTGTAATTTCAAATGCTGCAGTACCAAATTGTGCTACATCAAAAAAGTCTGGACTTTTTAAGTGACCTACTAGATTTGCGTTAGCTTCTTCAGTTTCAGGAATGTCAGTACATTTAATAGTGTTAATGTCAAACATAAAGTTTCCACCAACTAATTTGTCTCCTTCAAACTCAGCAACTCCAGTTGATACATTAATAGTACCTTCATGTCCACCAACAATTTTGTTAGCTTTCCATATAATCATAGAGTTGTCAGCATCTGCTTTATATTTAGCAGCTTCTGTGTTTTCAGCTACAGCTTCAACTTCACCTGTTTTTGCTTCTTTAGCATCACTTTTACAAGCAACAACACTTAATCCAACGATTGCTACTGCAAAAAGGTTTAATACAATTTTTTTCATGATATAAAATTTTAGTTTTAGTGATTTAAAGCGCAAATATATAAATAATCTTCCATGGAAACTAATTATTTGTTTATTAAAAAAAACAATGACATTTTGACATTTTTAATAGTAATGGCAGTACTTTTGCCATCCCAATTACAGTATTTTAAATTAAGTACAATAATGAGCAAGAAAAGCAACAACGAAACAAACATAGAAGAAGAAATTAATTCTACTTCAAATCAAGCAGAACAAGCAACAACACAAGAAGAGGTTGCAGAAGAGTTATCTGTGGAAGAGCAGTTAAAGGCTGATTTACAACAAGAAAAAGATAAATTTTTACGTCTTTTTGCCGAGTTTGAAAACTATAAAAAACGTACCTCTAGAGAGCGTATTGAATTGTTTCAAACTGCAAGTAAGGATGTAATGGTATCTATGTTACCAATTTTAGATGATTTTGAACGCGCTTTATTACACAT
This sequence comes from Olleya sp. AS48, assembly GCF_038900355.1. NCBI lineage: Bacteria > Pseudomonadati > Bacteroidota > Flavobacteriia > Flavobacteriales > Flavobacteriaceae > Olleya > Olleya sp. AS48. The sequence continues at coordinate 13,011 of NZ_JBBMRD010000005.1, forward strand.
CGACGATGACAAAGAAGCAGAAGAAATGCGTAAAGGTGTCCTATTAATTTACAACAAATTATTACAGACATTACAACAAAAAGGATTGTCTCAACTAGAAGTTAGAGCAGGTGATGTGTTTAATGCAGATCATCATGAAGCGATAACACAAATACCAGCACCTACTGAAGACTTAAAAGGTAAGATTGTAGACGTTATAGAAAAAGGTTATAAACTAGGCGAAACTGTTATACGTTTTCCAAAAGTAATAATCGGACAATAAATTAAATATGGCTAAAAGAGATTTTTACGAAATATTAGGTATAAATAAATCAGCATCTCAAGCTGAAATTAAAAAAGCATACCGTAAAAAGGCAATCGAGTTTCATCCTGACAAAAATCCTGATGATAAGGATGCTGAGTCTAAATTTAAAGAAGCAGCAGAAGCCTATGAGGTATTAAGTGACGACAACAAAAAGGCACGTTACGATCAATTTGGACACCAAGCATTTGAAGGTGGTGGTGGAGGCTACAGTGGTGGCGGAATGAACATGGACGATATTTTTAGCCAATTTGGTGACATCTTTGGAGGTGGAGGTTTCTCTGGTTTTGGAGGTGGCTTCGGTGGAGGTGGAGGACAACGTCGCGTTAAAGGTAGTAACCTACGTGTACGTCTTAAACTTACTTTAGAAGAAATTGCTAATGGTGTTGAAAAGAAAATTAAAGTAAAACGTAAAGTTCAGGCACCAGGTACCACATATAAAACGTGTAATACGTGTAATGGAGCTGGTCAAGTGACTAGAGTTACAAACACAATTTTAGGTCGTATGCAAACAGCTGCACCATGTCCAACATGTAGTGGAGCAGGACAAACAATAGATAAAAAACCTAGTGAAGCTGATGCACAAGGTATGATTGCTAAAGAAGAAACTATTCCAGTTAATATACCAGCAGGAGTAGTAGACGGAATGCAACTTAAAGTATCAGGAAAAGGTAACGAAGCACCAGGTAATGGTGTGTCTGGAGACTTACTTGTAGCAATAGAGGAAGAAGCACATGAGTCTTTACAACGTGAAGGCGATAATTTACATTACGATTTATACGTAAGCTTACCTGATGCAATCCTAGGAAACTCAAAAGAAATTGACACAGTTACCGGAAAAGTACGTATCAAGATAGAAGCAGGTATGCAATCGGGTAAAATATTACGCTTACGCGGAAAAGGTATTCCTAGTATTAATGGTTACGGTAAAGGAGATTTATTAGTACACGTTAACGTATGGACACCAAAAACATTAAACAAAAAACAAAAAGAGTTTTTTGAAAGTATGAAAGAGGACGAACACTTTTCTCCTAAGCCAGAGCGCAGTGATAAGTCATTTTTTGAAAAAGTAAAAGACATGTTTTCGTAACAAAAAGCATAAACTAAACTTTAAAAGCTCACATTTTGTGAGCTTTTTTTTGCTTTTTGTTTAACTATTTAAATCATTTAACATCTTATTTAATAAAAAATAGTATATTTGGTTTATCGCTAGCCTAGCTAGTGATAATTTTTCTTTTTCATAGCAATTTTTTCCCATCCTTTATTTATTTAGAGGGTGGGTTTTGTTTTATATAAAAAGATATTTCTTCCTTTAAGTTAAAAATACCTAAATCAGTAATGTTACTATTTTAACATTTTCTATATTTACAACTAAAGCTAGTGTTAGCTTAACTAATCAATCTTAAAAAATAACGATGAATAACCTTTTAGAGGTGCACCAAGTATCTAAAAAATTTGGAGACTTTACAGCACTAAATAATGTGTCTATTACTGTTCCAAAGGGTAGTATTTTTGGTTTGCTTGGTCCAAATGGAGCAGGAAAAACAACTTTAATTAGAGTCATTAACCAAATAACAATGCCAGATTCTGGACATGTTTTGTTGGATGGAGAAGCTTTAAAAAATCACCACGTAAAAGATATTGGCTATTTACCGGAAGAGCGTGGATTATATAAATCCATGAAAGTTGGCGAGCAAGCTTTGTACTTAGCACAATTAAAAGGTATGCAAAAAGCAGAAGCTAAAAAACGCCTTAAAATGTGGTTTGAACGCTTAGAGATTGGAGACTGGTGGAATAAAAAAATACAAGAATTGTCTAAAGGTATGGCACAAAAAATTCAGTTTGTGGTTACTGTCCTGCATGAACCCAAATTATTGATTTTTGACGAGCCCTTTTCTGGGTTTGATCCAATTAATGCAAATTTAATAAAAGATGAGATTTTAAGACTAAGAGATGAAGGTGCAACCGTAATTTTTTCTACACATCGTATGGAATCGGTAGAGGAGTTGTGTGACCAAATAGCCTTAATACATAAATCTAACAAAGTATTAGATGGTAACCTAATGGATATAAAACGCCAATATAAAAGCAATACTTTTCAAATTGGTATAAATCCAAATAATGATAATTTAGAACAAGAGTTAGCAAGTAAATTTAGTGTGACACCTGCCGAATTTAAAACATTAGAAAACGACTTAAAACTTAATATTAAGTTATCTAATAACGAGTCGGCTAATGACCTATTAAGCTACCTGACTAGTAAAGGACAGATTTCTCACTTTGTAGAAGTTATTCCAAGTGCCAACGATATTTTTATTCAAACAGTAAAGAATAACTAACCATGAACCATCTTCCACTTATTATACAACGCGAGTATTTAACCAAGGTTAGAAACAAATCGTTTTTAATAATGACGGTCTTAAGTCCGTTAATATTTATAGCTTTAATAACCGTCGTTGTGTATTTATCTCAGATGAATAACAATAAACAACGTGTCATTTCGGTATTGGATGATTCCGGAATGTTGACTGAGGTTTTTAAAGATACAGATAATACAAAATATAACCTCCTGACAGGTTTAAGTTTAGATAATGCAAAAACTATAGTAGAAGAAAAAGGTGATTATGGCTTGCTTCATATAAATAAATTAGAAAATTTTGAAAATGCAGCTACTAGTGTGCAATTTTATTCAGAAGAATCACCATCCTTATCTGTAATTTCTTCATTAGAAAATAAAATAGAAAAGGAGCTAACCAATCTTAATATGGCAAGTCAAGGTGTCGATATAGAGATGATTAAAGCGTCTAAAATAAAGATTAACATTGCACAAGAAAATTTTTCTGGTGTCAAGTCATCTAAAATTGACAGTGTAGTTAAGCTTGCATTTGGTGGTGCAGCAGGTTATTTGTTATTTATGTTTATCATTATTTATGGTAATATGATCATGCGTAGTGTTATCGAAGAAAAGACAAGTCGTATTATAGAAGTTATCATTTCTTCTGTAAAACCAGTGCAATTAATGTTAGGTAAGATAATTGGGACATCTCTAGCAGGAGTGACTCAGTTTATTATATGGATTATTTTAGGAGGTGTCTTACTAACAGTAGTCTCTGCTATTTTTGGCATTGACTTTGCGCAGGCGCAAACACCACAGCAAGAAATTATGCGTCAAGCAATGGCTAATCCAGATGCAAGCATGAAAGTACAAAGTTTATTTACAGCATTTTATAACTTACCACTTACCAATTTGGTAATTGCATTTTTATTATTTTTTATAAGTGGCTATTTATTGTATAGTTCTTTATACGCAGCAATTGGCGCAGCAGTAGATAACGAAACAGATACGCAACAATTTATGTTACCTATTTTAATGCCATTAATATTAGCAGTTTACGTTGGTATGTTTACCGTAATAGAGGATCCACATGGTACGGTAAGTACTATATTTTCGTTTATACCGTTTACTTCACCTGTAGTGATGTTAATGCGTATACCGTTTGGTGTGCCAATTTGGCAACAAGTAGTATCGTTATTACTATTGGTTGGTACCTTTATGTTTACGGTATGGTTTGCAGCAAAAATTTACAGAGTAGGTATATTAATGTATGGTAAAAAACCAACTTATAAAGAGTTGATTAAGTGGATTAGATATTAATTTTTACAATGATTCAAGAAATTAAAGTAACAGATAAAATTGAAAAAGAAGTAGAAAAAGTAAGTGATGTGATTACTGAAAGTTCTATTTGGGAAAAATTTATAGAACTATTAAACTATAAAATTTACACCTTTACTGATGATAAGGGTTTGACTACTAGCGTAATTAAAGTTAAGTATATATTACTTATTATATTAGTTTTAATACTAACAACTATAGTATTACGATTTATTAGAAAAGTAGTTACGCGTCACATGCCTGATGATGATAAAGCAAAATTTACTACTGTATTTTCATTTGCACGTTGGTTTATATACATAGTAGTATTTCTTATAATATTAGATTCAATAAATATAGATGTAACAGCCATTTTTGCAGCTTCTGCAGCACTTTTAATTGGTGTAGGTTTAGCGCTTCAAACGTTGTTTCAGGATATAATTTCCGGAATTTTTATATTAGTTGATCAATCGGTTCACGTTGGAGATATTATGGAAATTGATGGTAAAGTGGGTCGCGTGGAAGAGATTAAGTTGCGAACAACTAGAGCTGTAACTATAGACGATAAAGTACTAATTATTCCTAATCATTTATACCTTACTAACAGCCTTTATAATTGGACTCAAAACGGAACAAGTACAAGAGAAGGTGTTGATGTAGGTGTTGCCTATGGAAGTGATGTACAATTAGTTAAAAAATTATTATTAGAGGCAGCAACGTCTATCCCAAATGTTTTTAAATTTCCAGAACCTGCTGTTACTTTTACAGACTTTGGGGATAGTGCTTTAAATTTTAGGGTAACGTTTACTATAGATGACAGCTTTAATGCAAGAATACCTAAAAGTGAAATCCGTTTTGAAATAGATAGATTGTTTAGAGAAAATAATATTACCATACCATTCCCTCAACGCGATATTCACATTATAAAGGATAGCAAATAAAAATATAGCAATTAAATAATTATAGATTATATGAAATTACATTTTGGAACCATTTTACTAATATTAACGCTACTATGTGGTGTAAATGTAGCCCATGCACAATTAACAGATTTAGCTAGGTTAGAGTATTCTTATGTGCCCAAAAGTAATTCTGAAGATAGTTTTGATAGATTTAGAGGGTTATTAAATTATCCTATCAAAACAAGTGAAGACTGTTATTTAATTGTTGGTGCAGAATATAGTAGGTTGACCCTAGATTTAGAGGACGATTACCCTTTTCCAACCTCTAATTTAAGACGATTACATATCATAGATTTTAATTTAGGTTACACATTTAAACTCTCAGAAAATTGGCGATTAGGTGCTAAGATTACACCAAGAATAGCATCTACACTTAGACATAAAATCACAGGTGATGATATGTTTTTAAATGGAGGTGTATATGCTATAAACGATAAGACAAAAGACCAAAACATAAAAAAACCATATAGATTAGTATTAGGACTGACATATAATAGTACAACAGGTATACCATTACCACTACCTTTTGTAAGTTATTTTAGACGTTTAAATGAAAACTGGTCTTATAACTTAGGAGTGCCTAAAACAAATGTGAAGTACTTTTTTAACGAAAAAAATATCGTACAAACCTTTGTCGGAATTGATGGTTATTTTGCCAACACACAAGAAGTATTTACCATTGATGGTAAGGAAGCAGACAGTGTGTCTTTATCAGTAATATTGGCAGGTTTGGGTTACGAGTATTGTTTTACAGACAATTTAGTATGGTACTCATACGTAGGTTATACTTTAAGTATGAGTAACAGATTAAGAGACGAAAATAGAGAAGACGTATTTAAGTTAGATAACGTAAACGCGTTTTATTTAAGAACAGGAATTAAATTTAAAATATAATGCCAAAAATTTTAGTAATAGAGGATGAAGCAGCAATTAGAAGAGTATTGGTCAAAATCCTGTCAGAGGAAAATGATAAATATGAGCTAGAAGAAGCTGAAGACGGATTAGTAGGAATCGATAAAATTAGAAAAAACGATTACGATTTAATCCTATGTGATATTAAAATGCCTAAAATGGATGGTGTTGAGGTATTAGAGGCTGTCAAAAAAATAAAGCCAGAAATACCAATGGTCATGATTTCTGGACATGGAGATTTAGATACAGCAGTAAATACAATGCGTTTAGGTGCATTTGATTACATATCCAAGCCACCAGATTTAAATCGTTTACTTAATACAGTAAGACATGCTTTAGACAGAAAAGAGTTAGTTATTGAAAACAAAATTCTTAAAAAGAAAGTCAGCAAAAAATACGAAATGATAGGAGATAGCGACGCTATTTCTCAAATCAAAGACATTATAGACAAAGTTGCACCAACAGATGCTAGAGTCTTAATTACAGGTCCAAACGGAACAGGTAAAGAGCTAGTCGCACATTGGTTACACCAAAAAAGTGATCGTGCTAAAGGTCCAATGATAGAGGTCAACTGTGCAGCAATACCAAGCGAGCTTATAGAAAGCGAATTATTTGGACACGTCAAAGGTGCCTTTACAAGTGCAGCCAAAGACAGAGCAGGTAAATTTGAAGCAGCCAATGGTGGAACTATTTTTTTAGACGAGATTGGTGACATGAGCCTATCTGCACAAGCCAAAGTATTACGTGCTTTGCAGGAAAGTCGCATACAACGTGTAGGTAGTGATAAAGATATAAAAGTAGATGTGCGCATCGTAGCAGCAACAAATAAAGATCTAAAAAAGGAAATCGAAGACGGAAAATTCCGTGAAGATTTATATCACAGATTAGCAGTAATTTTAGTTAAAGTACCAGCATTAAATGACAGACGTGATGACATACCATTATTAATAAATCATTTTTCAGCTAAAATTGCCGAAGAGCAAGGCACAGCCAATAAGACATTTTCTAAAAAAGCAATCAATTTATTAAAAGAATATGATTGGACAGGAAACATTAGAGAGCTTCGTAACGTAGTCGAAAGATTAATAATTTTAGGAGGTACAGAAGTTAGTGAGCAAGATGTAAAACTTTTTGCAAGTAAATAAAACAACATGAAAGACATCAATATTAAAGACCATAAAATCACTTCAAAAATAAAGCTAAGCGACCTACCAAGTAAGCTAGATTTAAAAGCAGATAAGGATGCCACAGAGGACGCTTTGCGTAAAGTAAGACGTCAATTAGGTAAGCTACAAGACACCATGTATGCACACGGTAAATACTCGGTTTTAGTATGCCTACAAGGTATGGATACCTCTGGAAAAGACAGTTTAATACGCGAAGTTTTTAAAGATTTTAATGCAAGAGGTGTTGAGGTCATGAGCTTTAAAGTACCAACAGAATTAGAGCTTAAACACGATTACCTTTGGAGACATTATATAAAATTACCAGCACGAGGTAAATTTGGAGTCCACAATCGCACGCACTATGAAAACGTATTAGTAACACGCGTACATCCCGAGTATATTTTAAACGAAAAACTACCATTTGTAAACAGTATTGACGATGTAAACGATGTCTTTTGGGACCAGCGTTTTGAGCAAATCAATAACTTTGAAAAACACCTGACACAAAACGGAACACTAATTTTTAAATTTTTCATGAATTTATCAAAAGACGAACAACGTAACAGATTATTACGACGTTTAGATAAACAAGAAAAAAACTGGAAATTCTCAGCAGGAGACTTAAAAGAACGTAAGTTATGGGACAAATACATGGACTGTTATCAGGACGCAATAAACAGAACAAGTAAGGATCACGCACCATGGTACAACATTCCAGCGGATGACAAACCTACAGCACGTTTAATTGTAGCTCAAATTTTGTATGACACTTTAAAACAATATTCAGACATAAAAGAGCCAGATTTGGATGACAAAACCAAAGCTAATCTGCATTTATACAGAGAGCAATTAAATAACGAATAGCACATTTTGGGAGTTACCACAAGGGTCGCGCTTTCCATTATATCTTTTTTTGCCATATATGGCAGCAAAAAAAGGATGTCATTTCAATCGCTAACGCAAACCACAAGACCTGAAAAAAACAACAGTTAAGGTCAATCAAAATAAAACAAGAGACCTGATAGGATTAATATTCTATCAGGTCTTTTCATATATAAATACTATCTTTAAAGTAAAATTACCAACCATGAAAAAACTAGCAATTCTTTTTGCACTATTACTATCCATTACAGCCTCAGGACAATCGGATCAAGACGCATTAAAAACTATTTACAGCCAATCGTTAACTAATGGTAAAGCGTACCAATGGTTAGACCATTTGTCTAATCAAATTGGAGGACGTTTGTCAGGATCTGTAAACGCAGAAAAGGCAGTACAATACACAAAAACCGAACTAGAAAAACTAGGATTAGATAAAGTATGGCTTCAAGAAGTTATGGTGCCAAAATGGGAACGTGGTGCAAAAGAAGTCGCACATTTTACAAGTAATAACAACAAATTTGAAGTCAATATTTGTGCTTTAGGTGGCTCAGTAGCGACTGCCAATTCAGGATTAGAAGCTACGGTAATAGAAGTACAAAGTTTTGAAGAGCTTGCTGCACTAGGTGATAAAGTAAAAGGAAAAATTGTCTTTTTTAATGGCGCAATGAATCCAGAATTAATTCACACCTTCGAGGCTTATGGAGGATGCTCTAAACAACGTTATGCAGGAGCTTACGAAGCAGGAAAACTAGGAGCAGTTGGTGTAATTGTAAGATCGCTTAATTTACGTCAAGACGATTTGCCACACACAGGAAGTATGGGTTACATGGATTTGCCTAATGAGCAACGTGTACCATCTGCAGCAATCAGTACCAATGATGCTAATAAATTATCTGAAGCCCTAAAAAAAGATGCCAATCTAAAATTCTACTTTAAACAAAACTGTAAACAGTTTGAAGACGTTTTGTCATACAATGTTATAGGTCAAATTACTGGAAGCGAATTCCCAGAAGAAATTATGGTTGTTGGAGGTCACTTAGATTCATGGGATTTAGGAGACGGATCGCATGACGATGGAGCAGGAGTAGTACAATCTATGGATGTTATTAGATTATTAAAAGAGAGCGGAATCAAACCAAAACGTACCATCAGAGTTGTGCTGTTTATGAATGAAGAAAATGGACTGCGTGGCGGAAAAAAATATGCAGAAGAAGCATTGCGTAACAACGAAAACCATGTTTTTGCTTTAGAGAGTGACTCTGGAGGGTTTACACCTCGAGGTTTTAGTTTTGATTGTAGTGAGGCAGCATTAAACAAAGTATTAAGTTGGGAGTCCTTATTTAAACCGTATCTAATTCATTATTTTGAAAAAGGATATAGTGGTGCAGACATTGGACCACTAAAAAACGATCACATTGTTTTGGCTGGCTTACGTCCAGATTCGCAACGCTATTTTGATCATCATCATGCAGCAAACGATACCTTTGATGCAGTAAATAAACGCGAGTTAGAGCTTGGCGCAGCAACCATGACAAGCTTAGTGTACCTATTTGATAAATATGGAACAAGTAATATCCCTCAGGTTAAAGAGTTTAAGGATTAATTGTTGTATTTAACTGTTTCAAATTTTTAAAAATGAAAACACTAGTGCTTTTTTTATCATTACTAATTACAACAAATATGGTGGCTCAATCAGATTCAAATATTCCGTATTATGAGCTTCCTGAAGTATCAGAGCATTTTACAGCTGGTACTGTTGCAGCTAGACAAATAGATGCACTAGGCTTTAGATTTTATCACGCAACAGATGGGTTATCAGCAAAAGATTTAGACTTTAAGCCTTCAGATTCGGTTAGAACAACAGCCGAAACCATAAAACATATTTATGATTTGTCTATAATCATTTTAAATTCGACTTTAAAAAAAGCAAATACTAAAGATGCTCTAAAACTATCTTTTGAAGCACAGCGTGTAGCGACTTTAAATAATTTAAAACAAGCTGCAGATATTTTAAGAAGTAGTGATGATATTTCGCAATTCAAAATTATTTTCGGCGAAAGCCAAATCCCGTTTTGGAATAATATTAATGGACCAATCGCAGATTCTATTTGGCATTGTGGTCAAATTGCATCGTTTAGACGTGAAACCAATAATCCAATCAGTCCCAATGTTAATCATTTTACAGGAACGGTTAAAAAATAAATAATTATAATTTTATGACTCCAATTCTACATCAAATTCATCCTATACTTCCTGTTCAAAACGTATTAGCTGCTTTGTTTTTTTATACGCAAAAATTAGGTTTTGAAATCGCATTTGCAGACGATTCTAAAGATCCAAAATACGTAGGCATTAAAAGAGACCATATAGAAATACATCTAATATGGAAGGATGAAAAAGAGTGGGATTTTACTATTGACAGACCTATGTTGCGTATTGTTACACAGCATGTAGATGTTTTATATCAAGAATATAATTTTAAAAATGTGTTTCCTAAAGAGACTGAAGTTATAAAATCAGATTGGGGAACAAAAGAGTTTTCGTTTTATGATTTATATAACAATGGGTTAACCTTTTATCAAAACAGTTAGTTAAAAACCAGTTAGTTTTTAATTTTTAAAATATAAAGTAAAAGTAGTGCCTTGATCTACAATGCTTTCTACTTCAATTTTACCACCAATTGCATCTATTTGATTTTTTACTATAAATAACCCTAATCCTCTAGAGTCTTTATGCTTGTGAAAAACATTATACATCCCAAATAGCTTGTCCTTATGTTTATCTAAATCAATACCTTGACCATTATCACTAATTTTTAATATGGTATATACTTCAGTTTTGTAGGCTTTTAGTGTTATTTCAGGGTTTACATTTTGTCTTCTATACTTAATTGCGTTTGTTAAAAAGTTTATTAAAATGCTATCCAAGTAAGCAGGTATTGCATTAACAGTTATATTGTTATCGATTAATATTTTAACATCAACATTGTTGGATATAGTAGCTGCTGTAATGTTAGACATGGCATTGTTACTATATTTTAATAAGTTTAGTGGTACTAAAGCTTCCTTATCTAAAGCACTATACAATGCTACTTCATTTAAGTTTTCAATAGTTTCATTTAGATTACCTATGGCTTCTTGCATTAAAGGAAAATATTCATCTTTAGTGTTTTCAGGATAATCTTCCTTTTTTAAAGTTAACAACATTTCTAAATTCCCACCATGTGACCTTAAGTTATGTGAAACAATTCTAGCAAAGTTTAAAAGCCTGTCGTTTTGTTTAGAGCTAATAGCTAATAAATCGGATATTTTATTTTTACTAAGTTCAATTTCAGAAATATCATTAATGTTTGCTATAAAATGCTGAGGATGTCCATGATCGTCTCTTACTATTGTTGCTGATAAATTACAATATAAAACCTTCCCATTTTTATGAAGGTACCTTTTATTAACTGTAAAATTGTCTGATTTTCCGGATAAAAGTAAAGTAAGTTCCTTGTTTCCTATTGTGAGGTCTTCTTTATATGTGATGTCTTTAAAACTTAATTTTAAAAGTTCTGATTCAGTATAACCTAATATTCTACAAATGCTATTGTTTACTTTAAGCCAACCACCAGTCAAGCTAACTTTAGCCATTCCTGTTAAAGAGTAGTCAAATAGCGATCTAAATTCTTTCTCTTTTATTAACGTTTTTTTTGATTGCAGTGTTTTTTGTGTAATATCCTGAAAAACACCTCTAAGTGCAACGCAAACCCCATTTTTAAATTTAGGATGTCCAATGGATCTTACCCATTTTTCTTCTCCTTTTGAAGTTATAATGATAAACTCATCATCAAAATTTTCTCCTTTTTGTAAGGCTTTTTGAAATAAGTCTAAAATTTTCTCACGATGTTGTCCTTTTTTATAAAAGTTAATGGCAGTATCAACATTTGGGACGTAATTGGCAACAACATCATGGATTTTTTTTGTTACGCTACTCCATTTTAAAGTATTTGATAACATATTTAATTCCCAGGATCCAATAGCTAGAGCATCTTCAATAGTATTTAAAAAACCTTTATCAAGGATTTCATCAGATAATATCTCGTTATTATCAGTTTGCATAGTTAGGGAATTTGAGGTAGTTGCTATTAATTGTTAAAAAATAAAATAATTTTATTCTTTACAATGGCGAATCTAAGTAATAAAACGGATTAAATACAAGTAATTAGGTTAAAATACGTTAATTTTAACTTTTAAGTAGCTTTTAACTTACAAATATACTGGAGTGCGTTGTCTAATTTTAGATATTTAACTACAAATAGCCAATTTGGTAAAAATTAGCCATTTATAGGCTTTGAAAATTATTATTTAAACTTAATCTCAATTTGATTTTGTATTAGATCCTCAAACGTTTCGCGTTTTCTTATTAAATGTGCTTCGCCTTTATATACTAAAACTTCAGCAGGTCTATATCTAGAGTTGTAATTACTAGCCATAGAGTAGCAGTAAGCTCCAGCATTACTAAAAGCTAATATGTCGCCTTCGTTAATTTCAGAAATGCGTCTGTTGTTGGCAAAGGTATCCGTTTCACAAATATAACCTACTACACTATAAAATCGCTCGCGACCTTTAGGGTTGGAGATATTTCTAATTTCATGTTGTGAACCATACAACATTGGTCTTATTAAGTGGTTAAAACCGCTATCTACTTGAGCAAAAACAGTAGATGTTGTTTGTTTTACAACATTAACGTTAACTAAAAACTGTCCAGCTTCACTAACTAAAAATTTTCCAGGCTCAAAAGCTAAGGTTAAAGGTTTGCCATAATCCTTACAAAACTGATTAAACCTTGCACTTAGTTTGTCTCCTAACTCTTCAATATTTGTTTCAATATCTCCAGCTTTATATGGAACTTTAAAACCAGATCCAAAATCTATAAACTCTAAATTTTTAAAGTGTTGTGCAGTATCAAACAATATTTCGCTAGCATATAAAAACACATCTATGTCTAGAATATCGCTTCCTGTGTGCATGTGTATACCATTAATATTCATTTTAGTATTTTCAACTATTCTTAAAATATGTGGTATTTGATGTATAGAAATTCCAAATTTACTATCAATATGTCCTACGGATATGTTGGTGTTTCCGCCAGCCATCACATGAGGATTTATTCTTATACAAACAGGTATGTTTGGATATTTAGTACCAAATTGTTCTAAAATAGATAAATTATCAATATTGATTTGACAACCTAATTTGGCAACACTTTCTATTTCATGCAAGGACACACCATTAGGAGTAAAAATAATATTTTGTGCTTTAAAACCTGCAGCTAAACCTAGTTGTACCTCTTGTATAGACACAGTATCTAGTCCTGCACCTAGTTGTTTCATCAGCTTTAATATAGATATATTAGATAATGCTTTAACAGCATAATTAATTTTTAATTGTTTAACACTTTTAAAAGCAGAGGTTAGTCTATTATATTGTTGTGCGATTTTATCTGCATCGTATATGTATATAGGACTATCAAAGTCTTTAGCTATTTGTAGTAATTGATTGTTTTGCATCTCAAATTTTTTTCAAAGTTATTTTTTTAAGCCTATTTAAAAATTAAAACAACATAATATTACACATTTAAAACAAATTGTTAATTATTTAACAAAATTAAAAAATGGATTTACTTATTTTTTCATAATTAAATATTAGGGTAAGTAAATGTGATTATTTACTTTTGTAACACTAAAATTTTACTCTATACAAGATGAATTTACACGAATATCAAGGAAAAGAATTATTAAGCAGCTTTGGCGTACGTATTCAACGTGGTATTGTTGCACAAAATGCTGATGAAGCGGTTGCTGCAGCTAAAAAATTAACTGAAGATACTGGAACAGGATGGCACGTTGTTAAAGCGCAAGTTCATGCTGGTGGACGTGGTAAAGGTGGTGGAGTTAAGTTGGCTAAAAACTTAGACGCAGTTAAAACTATCGCTGGAGAAATTATAGGAATGGATTTGGTAACACCTCAAACTTCAGCAGAAGGTAAGCGTGTGCACCAAGTATTAATATGTGAAGATGTATACTATCCTGGAGATTCTGAGCCAGAAGAATATTATATGTCAGTATTATTAAATAGAGCTAATGGACGTAACATGATTATGTATTCTACAGAAGGTGGAATGGATATTGAAACTGTTGCAGAAGAAACTCCGCATTTAATTTTTACAGAAGAAATTGATCCTGCAACTGGAATCTTACCTTTTCAAGCACGTAAAATTGCTTTTAACTTAGGGTTATCAGGAGCAGCGTTTAAAGACATGACTAAATTTGTAACAGCATTATACACTGCTTATGACAAGTCAGACTCTTCATTATTTGAAATCAACCCAGTTTTAAAAACTAGTGATGATAAAATAATGGCAGTTGATGCTAAAGTAACCATTGACGATAACGCATTATTTAGACATAAAGATTTAGCAGCAATGCGCGATTTACGTGAAGAAAATGCTATTGAAGTTGAAGCAGGAGAACAAGGACTTAACTATGTTGACCTTGACGGAAACGTAGGTTGTATGGTAAATGGTGCTGGTTTAGCAATGGCAACTATGGATTTAATTAAGCAAGCAGGTGGAGAGCCAGCTAACTTTTTAGACGTTGGTGGTACTGCAGATGCAGCAAGAGTAGAAATTGCTTTCGAGCTTATTTTAAGAGATCCAGCTGTTAAAGCAATTTTAATTAACATTTTTGGTGGTATCGTTCGTTGTGATCGTGTTGCTCAAGGTGTAATTGATGCTTACAAAAACATGGGTAACATTAGTGTACCAATTATCGTACGTTTACAAGGTACTAATGCAGATATCGCTAAAAAATTAATTGATGATTCTGGATTAGATGTAATGAGTGCTACAGAGTTCCAAGAAGCAGCAGACAAAGTACAAGCAGTATTAGCTTAATACTTTAATATATATACTAAAAAAAGAGCAACTTAAATAGTTGCTCTTTTTTTTTGTATAAAATTAATTATCCATTTGCCTAAAGTAATTACAAATTACTTATCGTCTCTTTTAGGACGTGTATTGGGCTTATTAAAATTCTTTTTATTGCTAAAGGATTTATTTTTCGCTTTCGCTGAAACTTCGCCTTTAGGTTTTTCTCCTTTTTTAGGCATTGGACCTCTTAAATGAATAACTAAACCATTTAAAAAATTTCGTAAAATTTGATCACCACATTCTACATAATTTGGATGGTCTTCTCTTCTAAAAAAAGCACTTAGCTCTGTTTTTGTAATTCTAAAGTCTACTAATTCTAAGATTTCTACAATGTCAGTATCTCTTAACTGATGTGCAACTCTTAGTTTTTTAAAAATATCGTTATTAGTCATTTGTCGTGTTTAAAAAGCAAAAGTACAAAATACAAAGTATAAAAACAGGTTCCATAAGTTTAATAGAATTTCAATTTCAAAAATCTATTTTTAAATTATAATAGGTTTAAAATTTATACATGAGATGTAGTTTTAGCGGTTGTAATATTTTAATGTTTTTTAAAAAAGTGATGTATTCAGTTTTATAGATTTTAATTTAATACTTTTATTTAAGTCTCTTAAAATTAACGAATTAATAATTGGTTAATAGCGTTTTAAAGGTCAAAATTAAGGTTGTAATTCATTTTGTTTTTAGAGTTTTAAAATTTAGATTAGACAGAAATATCTAAAAAAACGATGTATAGCTATGTTATTTTCGATAAGCTACGTGCTTTCAACGATTATTAATTATGTTTTATTCTTAACTTTATAAAGTATAATTAATCCCTTATTTATGCCTAACAGAGTAGAGAAGTTAAGTTTATTATCAGAAATGATTGCATTTGCAAAAAGTGATGACAGTATAAAATCTGTTGAATATAATTTTTTGTTAGCAGTTGCAAAACAGTTAGAAATCTCTAGAGAAGATTTTGATTACCTTATTAATAATCCTGTTAATAGAATGGTATTAAAATCGCATAGCGAGCGTATTGTTCAATTTCATAGAATGGTATTGTTAATGCATGTTGATCAAGAACGTACACAACAAGAGTTAGCTAAACTTTATAATTATGGATTGCGTATGGGATTAAACCATGAGTCCATTACTAAGGTATTATATCTAATGGAGGGCTTTCCAGATATGATGGTTCCTGCTGAGGTTTTGATAGATATCTTTAAAGTGCAGTATAATTAATATTAGGTATACTTTTTTTAAAACAATTAAATATAACTAGGCTTTCAACTCTTCAAGTTTACCTTGAAACATTTTAATTTCGTCACGTAATTTAGCTGCAATAATAAAGTCTAATTGCTTAGCAGCTTCCTCCATCATTTTACGTTTTTCTCTAATTTTCTTTTCTAAATCTCCTTTACTTAAATATTCGCTTTCAGGCTCTGCAGCACGTGCAGCTTCCAACTCATAACTATAAGTACTAACAGAGTTTTGTGTTAAAGCACTATCTAAGCTTTTATTTAATGCCATAGGCACTAATTTGTTTTTTGTATTGTAGGCTATTTGTTTTTCACGTCTATATTCGGTTTCGTCAATAGTTTTTTGCATGCTGTTAGTTATTTTGTCAGCATACATGATTGCTTTTCCGTTAAGGTTTCGTGCTGCACGACCAACGGTTTGGGTTAAAGATCTTGCAGATCTTAAAAATCCTTCCTTATCCGCATCCAAAATAGCGACTAAAGAGACTTCTGGTAAATCTAAACCTTCACGTAGTAGGTTTACACCAACCAAAACATCATAAATACCTTTACGTAAATCTTGCATGATTTGGACACGCTCTAAAGTATCGACATCACTATGTATGTAGTTCACTCTAATATTGATTCGGCTTAAATATTTGGTTAATTCTTCAGCCATACGTTTAGTTAATGTGGTAACTAAAGTACGCTCGTCTTGTTCAATGCGCTGTTGTATTTCTTCAATTAAATCATCTATTTGATTTAAGCTTGGCCTAACTTCAATTATAGGGTCTAATAGACCTGTTGGACGTATCACTTGCTCCACATAAAGTCCATCTGTTTTTTGAAGCTCGTAATCTGCTGGAGTAGCACTTACATAAATTACTTGATTTTGCAAGGCTTCAAACTCTTCAAATTTTAAAGGTCTGTTGTCCATTGCAGCAGGCAATCTAAAACCGTAATCGACTAAGTTTTCTTTTCTGCTTCGGTCACCACCATACATAGCGTGTACTTGTGATACAGTCACGTGACTTTCGTCAACAACCATCAAATAATCATCCGGAAAATAATCTAATAAACAGAAAGGACGTGTACCAGGCTCACGACCATCAAGGTAACGTGAGTAGTTTTCAATTCCAGAACAATAACCCAATTCGCGTATCATTTCTAAATCAAACTCGGTACGTTCTTTTAATCGTTTTGCTTCTAGGTGTTTTCCTATTTCTTTAAAGTAATCGTATTGTTTAACTAAATCGTCTTGTATAGATTTTATAGCATTTTGTAACACGTCAGGAGAGGTTACAAACATATTTGCAGGATAGATTGTTAGTCTATCGTATTTTTCAACTATTTCGTTTGTTTGAATATTAAAGGATTCAATTTCTTCAATTTCATCTCCAAAAAAGTGAATTCTAAATGCATCATCTGCATAACTTGGAAAAATATCCACTGTATCTCCTTTTATTCTGAAATTTCCATGTTTAAAATCAGCTTCCGTACGTGAATATAAACTTTGTACTAATTGATGCAATAATTTGGTGCGTGAAATTTGTTGGTCAACTTCAATAGAAATAACATTTTTCTGAAACTCGACTGGATTTCCAATACCATATAAACAAGATACTGAAGCTATAACAATTACATCACGACGTCCAGATAATAGGGAAGAGGTTGTGCTTAATCGCATTTTCTCTATCTCTTCGTTGATAGATAAATCTTTTTCTATGTACACACCAGAAGTTGGTATGTAAGCTTCAGGTTGGTAATAATCATAATAAGACACAAAATACTCGACAGCATTATCAGGAAAAAACTGTTTAAACTCAGAGTATAACTGTGCAGCTAATGTTTTGTTATGTGCTAAAACTAATGTTGGTTTTTGTGTTTCTTCAATAACATTGGCAACAGTAAATGTTTTACCAGAACCTGTAACACCAAGTAACGTTTGGTATTTATCTTGTCCATTTAATCCACCAACCAATTGTTTGATTGCTTGAGGTTGATCTCCTGTGGGTTTAAACTCTGATTTGATTTTGAATTTCATAATGTAAAATTACAGAATATTAAGCAGATATTTATTTAAAGGAAGGTTAAGGTTTATAGCCAAAAACTACTAAAATTATAAAAAATATAAGTTTTTATAAAAAACTACACATTTCATTTTTAATTAACTGATAATTAGTATATTAAAACAGTTTTAATGGTAGGTTTCATTTTATGAAAAAAATTATAGGCATCATATTAATTGTTGTAAGCATCCTATTTACTTTTGTAGGTCTTGTAAATTTGCTTGATAGCAAACCAAGTGATGCTCCAATTTGGGCTGAATTAATAACATTATTTATTTTTATTGGTATTGGATATTTGGGTATTAAGCTTTTTAAAAGCAAGAACAATTTTAGAGTCAATCGACCGGATTGGGGAGAATTCGATTTTCTTAATTTGATTTTGGCAGTTGTATTTATTATTGTTGGTATTATTGCTTTAAATGAAGGCGTAGTGTCAATGCAAATAGCAGGATTTATAGGAGCGACTAAATTTTTATTTTCATTTATTAGAGGTTTTTTTCGATAAAAGTAATTTTACTTTATTATCTAGATAATTAGCACTAACGAATTAAACTAAAATGACCTCTGATTTTTTGACCATTAGATCTAGAAACTAAATACCAGTAATCATTACTAGGTAATAATTGGCCATTTAAAGTACCATCCCAACCTGAAGATTGTGGATTTAAAAGATGAATTAACTTACCATAGCGATCAAATATTTTAATATCTAAATCCGTATTAAAAGCATCATTAATACCTATTGGTTTCCAAAATTGATTGTAATTATCTCCATTTGGAGTAAAAAATTGTGGAAAGCCTAAGATGGCAATGGTTTGCTCTGACATTCCGCAGCCATCAATTTCTCTAACATAAACTGTATGAATGCCTGGAGACACATTTGAAAACGAATTAGAGGGTTGATATGTCCCATTGTCTAAAGCAAATTCAAAATCTCCTGTGTTAGATAGCGTTACCGTCACTGTATTGTTGGTTGTTAATTCTGTATAGTCTACATTTTCAATTATAGGTGCTTCAATTGAAGTAACTGTTATGTCTCTGGTGTTTGAGCAACCGTTGGTGCCTGTAATAATAACAGTATAAACTCCTATTTGGTTTGCTTCAATAAAAGAGGTGTTTACTCCAGTGTCTACTCCGTTTAATAACCATTGGTAGTAATAGTTATTTGGTAAGTCGTTTAATACTCCTCCATTTAAGGTTATGGTTTCAGGAAAATTATTTAAACAATATTCAAAGCTTTCGTTTTCCGAAATTTCTGGTGTAAAAAGTACATTTAAGTTAACGTCTGTTACAGCATAACAATCCGATCCATTAGTGGTTACTTGTGCATAAATGGTTTGAAAATCTGGAATTGTAGAGTCGAAGTTTGTTGGCAACGGATTGTTTTCCGCGAAAGCGTCCTCTTGCGTTAAATAATAATTTACAGTAGCTCCTGCTGGAACTAAAGGTGTAATTTGGGTGCTTACTTGGCTTAAATCAAAAGTGGTTAATCCATCAATTATGGCATCGTCACAAGCGTCTAAATTATAAGTAGGTAAATTATTATTTGAAATTTGTAACGTTATCTGACTTATAGCTGTACAATTGGATAAATTATTTATAACTAAAGCGTAAACCACTTGATTGATTGTAGTATTTTGAAAACTATCAGGCGTTGTTATGGCATTTATTTGTTGTTCTGCATCTGTTAACGCATTATAAAAACCAATGATAGATAAATCTGGATTGCCAACAGTAATGGTTTGATCTGTATCAAATAAATTATAAGTTGTTATGCCATCTTGCTCTAAATCGCATTGGGTTAAGGTTGTGTTTATGGTTGTAGGTGCAGGAAACTGCTCAATCACAATTTCGCCATAAGATATGCAACCATTGGATAAGGTTACCTCTACATTATAAGTTCCAGTATCTGCTACTGTTAGGATAGGATTAACTTCAGTAAGAAGCTCTGTACCATCTTTAAACCATTTGTAAATTATGGCTCCAGTTTGTGTGGCATCTAGGTCTATGCTTTGGTTTTCGCATAGTGCGTTGTTTGTAGACTCAAGTAAGTTTGGACCTAAATCTGTAGTTAATTCAAAACTTCCAGCTTCTAAAAATACAGCAGAATCATATCTGTAGTTTTGTTCATCTGCGATTACCAATTTAACTTCGTAAGTGGTATTAGGTACTGTGTTAGCTACTGCAGACAGGACTTTGGTTTGACCATTAAAGTTAATTGGTGCAGTATTATCATTCCAGCTTCCAAAATAAAATTCGTTTTCTTCTTGACAACCGCCAGGTATTTCTGGGTGAACAGTTGTCACTTTTACAGGAACTTGAGTGCCAGGAACAAGTGCAATATTTTCGTAGTCTGTTGTGCCTATTTCACGAATTAAAAATCCAAATAGGTCAGAATATTGGCATGTGTTGGCGTTGTTTTCTTGATATTCTTCTGAAGCAAAAATATAATTAAAGCTAATTTGTGTAGCCTCAGAGGTAAACTGAAACTCTAATATGGTTGCATTTAAAGTATTAGTTTCGTCTAGTGCAATCTCCAAATCTTGGTCACCATCCCAACCAGAAGCATCATCATCACTTAAAGAATCGTTAGGACCATCAACATTACTTAAACGACCTGTACTTAAAACAATTCCGCTTTGAAAAGGAAATGTGGTACCTGTGGCGTCAAAATATCCATAACTTTGGTCTGATCCTCCAAAATTACCACCAACAACATTAGTTACTTGTACATTTGTAATACAACTACTATCAATTAAGATATCCTCTACAAGTTGCTGAGGTGTATAGGTTTGAACATCTGTAACTACGTTTTGAGCAGATGAAAAACTTACAATTAAAAATAGAATAATAAAGAGTCTTTTTTGCATACCTTTTTAATGGTTTGCAAAGGTAAAAAAACAATTTTTGTTAAATGAAATTTGAAATGTTAAAGCTTAAGTGTAAAATGTCCTTTTTTCTGAAACGCTATAGCTCCTTTTTTTATGTCTGCAACGTACCAATAATCACTTGCAGGCATTAAGTTGCCATTATATCTGCCATCCCATCCAAGAGAAGCATGTGTTAATGTTTTTAGTAATTTACCATAACGATCGTAAATATTAACCACAGTACCTTTAAGTTGGTTTACACCAGTAATATGCCAATAATCAAAATAGCCATCACCATTAGGTGTAACAAATTTTGGTACATCTATTATAACTACCTCTTTGGTTGTTGAGTTACATCCATTTAAATCTATTACAGTTATTGTATGTGGACCAATTGGTACATTACCAAAAATGTTAGAGTCTTGAGGGTCTAAGTCGTCAAGCTGATATAAATAATCACCAATACCAGAAACGGTTACTGTAATATTATTTGGGTCTGAAAAATCTACTGTTTCGGTAAAGTCAATAGTTGCAGCTTCTGACTCTGAAACGGTAAAAGTCGCTGTAGAAGTACAGCCAAATTGTGATGTAACGGTTACTGAGTATGTTCCTATTTCTGTAATTTCAATATAACTTAAACTACTACTTGTAGACCAGCTATAACTGTCTGTTGGGATATTAGTTTCGGCAGTTACTATTAATGGTAAGTTTTCTAAACATAACACTTGGTCTTCAATATCTACTTCTGGTTTTCTGCTAACAATAGTCGCAAAGCTTGTGGTGTTAAAACATCCTGTAGCGTTGTTTTCTATTCTTACATAATATAGTGTGTTGTTTTCTGAGTCTACAAGTAAATCTGTTAATGCATTTGTATTATTAACAGCATCGTTTTGTGTTGTAAAATAAGATACACTAAAGTCACTAGGGTTTTGTCCGGCTAATGCGAAAGGAGTTTGTTGACTTAAATCAAAGATGGAGAATGTGTCAAAATCATCATCGCAATTTTGTAAATCTAACAATGTACCTAAATTAGGTGTTGGATTTACTGCCAAAACAAAAGGTTGAATAGTAAAACAAGCACTGCCTGTGTAGTTAGCACGAGCAAATACAGTATTATTTGCTACACTATAAACGTAATTTGTATTTAATGGATTTTGTTCTGATTGAGCATCTGCTTGATTAGCATAATAAGCAATTTGAATGTCTAATGTTGTGTCAATCAATGCAGTTAGTGCGTTGTTTAAATTATATGTAAAAGTAGCATCTTCGCAAATATCTAAAACCACGTTTGGAGTAATAGTAGGAGGCACGTCTACAATTAAATCTAAAGGTATTTGTGCATAACAATTAGATACAGTATTAGATATTTTAATAAACACAGTCTGTGGATTAGATGTGTTGGTAAAATTAGAAGGATCAGTAATTTGATTGGTTCCAAGCTCTAGATCTGTAACAGATGTAAAGTATTCAATTACAATATTGTCTTGTCTAATAGATAGAACCTCTACTTCTGATTGTGTTAAATCAAAACTACTTAAGCCATCTAAATCATCATCACATTGTTGTAATGCACTAGCTACATTAGTTTGTGGTACAGCAATAACGTTAAACTCAAAACTAGTAATGCCTTTACAGTAAGTACCATTATCTACAGTAACAAAAATTTGCTGTGGATTAACAGTTGTTGTAAAGTTATTAGGTAATGGATTAGATTGTGTTTCGGCATCAGCCATATTAAGGTGGTAAGTGATGCTTAACGTTTCAGGAGAACCTGCACTGATTTGTGTTGAAATTTCTGAAAGATTAAAGGTTTCAAACCCATCATTACTAACATCGTCACAAACAAATACATCTGTAGGATTGTTGTAGATTGGGTTAGAACCCACTTCTATTTGAAAAGATGAGGTACCATAACAATCTGTATTTGTATAATTTTGAACACGAACATATATGGTTTGAGGGTTTGATGTATTTTCAAAAACGGTTGTTTTGTCTATAGCGTTGCTGTTGCTATCTGCATCAGCTTGCGATAAATAATAAAGAACTTCTTTACCAATTTGTCCATTTAATATTTCTGCATCTTTATCAATAAAAATAAACTCTCCGATTTGATTACCATCAGTTTCACAATTAATTAATGTTGTTATTGGATTAAAAACAGGTAATGTATTTACATAAATAGTGATAACCTCAATAGAGTAGCAACCAGTAATACTGTTTTCTATTCTTGCAAAAACCATTTGCGTATTAGCATTGTAGTTTTGGTAATCTGCTATGGCATCTGTATTACTTTGAGCATTGACTTGAGAGTTATGAAATGTGATTGTTCTGTCTGATGTGTCAGATACCATTTGATTAATAGTAGTTGATAAATCAATTATAGAAAAACCATCTTGATCGTCATCACAAACCAATATGTTATCAGGAGTTGTTGTGGTTGGAGCAGGTAATACATTAATTGTTAGGTTTGATGTAGCACTGCAACCATTCTCGTTTTGTACTCGTACATAAACCGTTAATGGATTAACTGTATTGTAATAAAACGCAGGTAAAGGGTTTGAGTTAGACTGACTGTCTGCTTGAGTTTCAAAATAAGAAACCGTTCCACCTGCAATATCTGTTGCAACGTAATCATCAAACGTATGTAAATCTATACTAGTAAAACCATCGTCATCTGTGTCACAATAATCTTGAGAGGTTAGTGTTTGAATATCAAACCCATCGTTGATTATTAATTGTATAGTTGCGTTGTGTGTACACGTTAAGCTATTTAATACAATGTATAATGTTTTTGGCGACGCATTTACAACATACTGTACATTTTGATTAATTGGGTTTATGTTAGCCAATTGGTCTGCTTCAGTTTCGTAAAAGTCAATAGTAACATCTTCTAATCCATTAATTATGGCTTCAGCTACTTGTAATAAATCAAAATCCACAATACCATCGTTTGATGGATCATCACATTCAAAATAATCTGTTATTTCTGTACCTGTTTCTAATAAAAAAGTGTGAATCTCTAATGGTACTACAGATGCGCAACCAGTTGTGTTATCTTCTACTCTGATAAAAACAGTTTGCTGAAAATCTGTAGTATTAGGGAAGTTGGTCGGATTAGCAATAGGGTTTGTACCACTATTAGCGTCATCCAATGTTTCGTGATATGTTACATTTACATTAGTTAAGCCTTGTAGTACATCATCAATATTTTGAGTTAAATCAAAGGTGTCAAAGCCATCTCCATCAGAATCACAAGCGTCTAACATTTGCGTGTCTGGATTTATTGCAGGATTAACATTGACTTGTATGTCTAAAGTTGTGGTTGTATTGCATCCCGTAGTTATATCTATGATACTAACATATAATGTTTCAGTACTAGTAGCAGGAGTATAAGGCGAAGCTATTGGGTTTAATCCACTTTCGGCATCAGCCAAATTATAGTGGTAATTAACATTATAATTACTGTTACCATTTGATATTTCGTCATCTTTATCTGTAAGTGGCACAGAAGCACCTCCTGCAGAACATACAGTTAAAGGTGTT
The DNA here is from genome assembly GCF_038900355.1 of Olleya sp. AS48. Classification (NCBI taxonomy): domain Bacteria; kingdom Pseudomonadati; phylum Bacteroidota; class Flavobacteriia; order Flavobacteriales; family Flavobacteriaceae; genus Olleya; species Olleya sp. AS48. The sequence goes on from NZ_JBBMRD010000005.1 coordinate 37,566, forward strand.
GGATTGGTTATAGTTAAGTAAGGGTTAATTATAAGATTAAACATACCAATATACACACATCCTGAAGCATCATCTTGAACGCGGTAAAATATAGATTGTGTTGACGTTGTACTTAAATAATTTACTAGGGCATTTGTGTTATTTTCTGCTTCGGTTTGATTAAGATGAAACGTTGTAGTATACGATGCACTTGGTAAAGCAGCTTCAGCTTCCGATATTTTAATAGATAAATCAAAGTTTTCTTCTCCATCGTTAGATACATCGTCGCATACAATTATGTCTGTTAATGTATCTGCAAGTTGTATGCTATTAAGTGTAACGTTTACTGAATCTTCAAACGTGCAAAAATCGGCATTTAAAGGTACAGTAATTTCTACTTTATAATTACCGTCAGTATTTACTAATAACGTGCTTCCGGTTTCTCCTGTGATAACAGTGTCATTAAATAACCAAGTGTAAGTTGCTAAAGGATTGTCTGTATTGGCATCTAGAGTTACTGTAGCATCACATGTTGTTATATCATCTCCAAGGTTTACACTATCTGTAAAACTATTTCCTTCTATAAAAACAGCTGTATCAAAGTTTCGGTCTGTTTGATCTGCTATAATTAATTTTATATTGTATTGTACATTAGGTAATATGCTTGCAGAAGCAGTTAAAACAGTTGTACGACCATTAAAATTTGTATCTCCAATGTTATAACCTTCAAAATAGGCATTGTTTTCTGCAGGACAAAAACCTACGATTTCGTCATGAATTGTATTTGTATTTACAGCAGTAGACGTTCCGGGAACTACTGCAATGTTTTGATAAGGATTACCACTTCCTGCCTCGCGAATTAAAAAAGCAAAACCATCCGAGTATAAACAAGGATATTCAGCAAAATACTCTTCTGAAGCTAAAATGTAATTAAATTGAACATTGCTTGATGTAGAAATAAAATCGAATTGTATAGAGGTTGCGTTTAAGGTATTGTCTATGCCTAAAGCAGCTTCTAAATCAGGATCTGTACCCCAAGCAACAGTCCCTTCATTTAAAGGGTTGGTATTTTGTGTGTTTCCTGCTGATGTAGCGCTACCTGTGGATAGCATTATTCCGTTTTCAAAAGGAAAACCCGAACTTGCATTTTCAAAATAACCAAAACTGGAAAATCCATTAACATTTCCGTTAATGGTAGATGTAATATTTGTTACTTCAACACAACCTTGTACTAAATTATTTTCTACAAGTTGTTGGGCTGTAAATGAGTCGTCTACTGTAATTTGTTGTGCATGAGTAGACAAGCAAAACAAGATAAATGTAGCAATGATTGGGGTTTGTAGGTTAAGTTTCATTGACAATAAGGGAATTTAAATCGCGATGAATAACTTATTTCATCGTTATACTGTGCAATGATACGTTAATTATCGATTAAACGCAATAATTATCGATTAAAAGTTTAAATTAATTGTTTGTTCCTTAATAGTTTACGTAAACCCAACCTGTTTTTGTTTTATATTTTGGGTCATTTAAATTCAGTACATAAAAGTAGGTGCCTACAGGTACTATTTTACCTTGGTTATTTAGACCTTGGTTTATTTGACCATGCCACTTTAAATTGTCATCACCTTTAAATATTAAAGTGCCATAACGATTGTAGATTAATAATTCGTGATTTTCAAAAATGGTATATAAACCTTGTATATTAAAATGGTCGTTATTAGTATCTTGGTTTGGAGAAAAGCCTTGAGGTATATATGGAGGACAATGTTCTGTAAATAAATCAAATTTAAATATGTCAAAACAAATATCAGTCATAGCTGTAATATATATGGTTTGAGGTGTGTTGTTTGAAAAATAATTACTGGGATTTATTATATTGGTATTATTAGAAATAGCTTCTAAGGTTTCAAAAAATAAAAAATCCTGATAAATGGTTGTGTCTATTTGGTTTAATGTCTTAGTTAAATCATAATGCGACTTATTATAACCTTCATCACATGCTAATAATGGATTTAATTGTATGGTTTGCGGTAAAGGTATTAGCTGTATTACTTCAAAGGTATTATTATTAACTTCATTAGTTTCTGTTACAATACCATTATAGGTACCATCATTATCCACTGCAATTTCTAAAATAAAGTTATCAGTAAAAGTATTTGGAACCTGGAAACTGATTTGATTGGTTTCCTCTCCACCAATTAATATTGTATTGATGGTTTGATTTTGTGCTACCAGAATACCATCTATAAAAAAAGCAATAGGTGTATTTGCAGGCAAACTGTCTGTACTATTATAATTAAATACAGAGTAGTTTACAGTTAAAATTCTATCATTGCAAGTAACCTGGTAATTATTTAATTGGATAGTAGCGTCTGGTAATTGACTATTTAAAACCGTAATAATATTATTGATTATTATTAAATCGGCTCTAAAAGTTCCACTAGAATCTAAACCTCCTGTTGTTAAGTTAATTGTAACCTCTGTGTCTCCTATAGCGATGTTGTTTTCTATATTGTAAACATCTAAATCTGCATTATAAAAATCAGTAGCATTAGTAAAAGTATTGGTGCCATTAAAAGCATTGTTTGCTAAATTAAGAGGAGGATTGGATAATACATTACCATTAATAGATAGGGATTCGCCATAGTTTAAGGCATTATCACCTTCCCAAGCTAAAAAACCAATTTTGGCATTGTCATTATCAAGGACATTAACATTTTCTAAAACGATAGTTTTGTTTTGTACGTCTCCATTAATAATTTCTAATCCTAAAAATAGATTTACTTGATTTAAAGGAAGTGTACTGTCTTCAAAAATAACATAAAGACTCCATCCTGCATAGTTGGTCCTATTATTACAATATCCAGCTGTTGAGGTTAGTACTTCTGAAATATCTAAATCTGCAAATAAGTAGTCGCCATTACCATGCGTAATTACCAAATTGGTAACATCTGCATAGCTAGCAAAGTAAGTAAGCAACCCATCAGATCCAGCATTATAAGTAACATTATAAGTGTCTTCTGCAATTATTGTTTGGCTATTTAATGAGACTTCAGTATCTCCTGGTCCAGAGCCTGACCAAAACAAATATGCAGATATTATGTTACTGTCAATAGGCAAGTTTAGACTTGCTTGAGACGAAGGTAAAATACTACAAAAGGATTGCGATAAATTATTTTCGGCTTGATTTAAAGTGTTTCCAATTGCTATATAATCATAACGTCCATTAAACTGCTGAAACAGGGTTATATCTTGCGCAATGGTAAATTGCGTTGATAAGGTAAATAGTATTAAAGCAATAATTGTACGATACATCTAATAGCGTTTCATGCTTAAATGTACGAATAACTAGCGTTTTAATGTAAAATGATTTTTATAAATTAAACCATTACTTAAGGTTACTACAAACCAATAATCGTTAGTTGGCATTGGATAGCCATTAAAACTGCCATCCCAACCAATGCTAGAAGGCTTAAATTGTTTTAACAATTTGCCATATCTATCAAAAATTTGAACTAGTGCGTTTTTTTTAGAATTGTCACTTAAACCTTCGACTTGCCAATAATCATTTTTACCATCATTATTTGGTGTAAAATAATCTGGAAATTTTATTAACCAGATTGGTGCTTCGGCAACACCACAATGGTTTTTATCTCTAATATAAACTATGTGGTTACCAGCAGTGGTGTTTTCAAAAATGTTTTCGTTTTGATAAGGACCATTTATGTTATCCAAAGCATATTCATAATCACCCAAACCTGAAACCATAACCGTTATTGTTGTGTTATTTGTAATAATTTCTTCTATGTAAGGAATGCTTGAAGCTGTAACGGTTACCAATCGGTCAGCATAACAGCCTTCAGGATTAGTGGTTGTTATGCTGCTTAAAAGTGTGATTCTTACAATATATTCACCAGGATGAAATGCATCAATTTGTGGTGTGGTTTCTAAACTTGATAACCACAAAAATGAATATTGATTGTATGGTAAATCTAAATATCCGACATCAATAGTAACAAAATCTGAGACTGAATTTTTACACAAAAAAACATCTTCATCAGCTACGATTGGAGCAGAAACGGTTACTAAATCTAGCGTACTTATAGAAAAGCAATCACTAAACGTTCCATTAGATAGTGTTATATAGATTGTTTGGTTAGTACTTGTTGCGTCGTAATTACTAAAATTTAATATATTATTTTCTTTCTGTTGCGCATCTTCTAAAGTTTCAAAATATGCAATATTATAATCTGGACTCAAGTAAGATGATGGTATTGCATTTTGTAGATTAAATAGATTGTCCGTTTCGCAGCTATATAATGGGTCTAAAGTTAAAACAGGTGGTTTATCAGTAATAGTTAAGGATCTGTAAAGGGTTTGGTTTTGACCATCTACAACAAAATTTATAGTAACATTAAAGGTGCCATAACTTGAAAAAACATGTGTTGGATTTAGTAATGTTGAGGTGTTGTTAATGCCAGAAGCAGGATCTCCAAAATCCCATTGTATGGCGTCTATGCTTGTGCTAAATTCTGTATAAAACTCTGTGACATCACCAAAACATGTATTATTAAATATGTTTGTAGCGTAAAAATAAGATTGAATAAAAGGTGGTAATCCTAATTGACATATCTTGTCATTTAAATTTACAAATCCTGACAATACATTACAATCCACACCAATAGTATTAGGATCTGTAATTACAGCCATAGACGTTCGGTCAAACTCAGCAACATAAATTTTTCCATCCAACGCTTGTTGTAAGGCACCAAAAGACCCAGTTCTTTGTCCAACGATAACATCAGATGCAATTATGCTTGACGCAGAATTTAAGCCTAAATTGTATTGATGGATAAAGGAAAGGTTTGTATCATAATTTAACTCGCTAACATAAAGTAATTGGCTATCTGGTGAAAACTCGCAACCATAAAATCCTGGATTATTTGTGCTTAAATTAGGAATATAAACAGGATTTGTGAGTTGTCCAGTTAGCGCATTAAAATCAAATACTTCTACTTGACTAACATAACTTACAACCGAAGCTACTTTTTCTCTATTAGGAGAGGCTTTTAAATATCCTATGGTTTGATTAATATCTCCTCCATAATATGTTCCAATTCCAGATACAACAGGTGTTGTTGAGACACCTAAATCTGAAACCAGATAACTAACAAACTCGTTACTTTCCCATCTGTGGCTAATAACCCAAATGTCTTCACCATTAGACGCTTCGACAGCTGTAAGTTTTTCTGTAATAGGCGATTCTAGTAAGATGTTTTTATTAGCTGTTACTGCACCTAAACCACCAGATAAAGACAAATCAACTTCAGAAAACCTTAAGCCATTAGATCCAGCTCTGTCGTCTACCGTAAAAATATAATAGATGGTGTCACTATTAGGTTTTGGGATAATTATAGCAGACTGTGTGCTAGAGTCATTACCTAGCAAATCCAATCCATTAGTCATTATGTCATGGTTTTTGTTCCATACGGTTGATCCATCAGAGTAGATAATCAAGTTTCCGCTAGTGTCAGACATACTAGCACAACCTTCGGTAGTATTTAACTGAGAAGCACCTAAAGGTAAAGGATATCCAGAATTAAAATTAAGGCCAGCATTTTCTCCAAATGTCCAGTTTGCTGTTTCATTTTGTGAAAAACAAATAGTAATACACAGCATTACGGTTGTATATAATATTTGTTTGTTCATATTTTATCTTTTTAAAGTAAAATGACTTTTATAAAGTCTACCATCTTGTAGTTTTACAGTAAACCAATAATCATTTGTTGGTACAGGCAGTCCGTTAAACGTACCATCCCATCCTTTACTTGTAGGTGTAAACTCTGTTAACAATTGACCATATCTATTAAAAATTTGAATTAACGAGTTTGGTTGAAACTGAGACGACACACCATATACTTGCCAATAATCATTTTTTCCATCGTTATTTGGTGTAAAGAACAACGGAAATCCAACTACTGAAAATAATTGATTTACAGTACCGCAATTGTTTTTTGTATCCTTGACATTTACGGTATAAATACCTGGTTTTACGTTATTAAAGATATTACTTTCTTGATAACCAGATGATAAATTTTCTGCATTTATTATTTCATAAAGGTAATTACCTTCTCCTGACGCTAAAATTGTTATAATATTATTGTTTAAAGTGCCATCAATTACTTCAATATTATCAATAGTAGCTATGTTAGACGCTTCTACAATAATAGTTTTAGTTTTAGAACAGCCATCAACTGTAGTAGCAGTTACAGTATAAGTTCCAATTGTATTTATGTCTATTGTAGCAGTAGTTTCGCCAGTAGACCAATCATAATAATAGTTATTATTTGTTGGTGTTGACGCACTTAATTGTATTGTTTCAGGAAATTCATTTAAACAATATAAGATGGTTTGATCATCGGATAGTTGAGGTAATGGTTTAACTGTCAAAAATACTTGGTTTATACCGTAACAGGCATTATTGTTTTCTGCTCTAGCATAAATTGTTTGATTATAAGGCGTCGTGTTATTGTATGTAGTAGGTAATGCATTTATTTCTAATAAAGCATCATCATAGGTTTGGTAAAAATTTATGGTTATTCCAGTAGGTAGAAGCGTTAGCATGTCTGCAGAAAAATCATTCAAATTAAAGGTGTTTATACCATCTTCAGATCCTAATTCATCACACACTATTGGTGCATTATAATCCGAAATTTGTGTTATGCTAACTTCTAAAACAACTTCAGTGATTGCTTTGCAACTTGAAGTGGTATTAGTGACAACAGCATAAATTGTTTGCGGATTGGAAGCATTATTATAGGCTTCAGCGTTTAAAGGATTAGTTTCTGTTTCCGCATTAGTCATACTGCTATAAAAAGTGGTACTTGTATTAATTGCGTTATTTGTAATATCAGGAATGGCTTGATTTAAGTTGAAAGTTGTAAAACCATCCGGAACACCATCCTCATCACATTGAAACAAGATTTGGTTATTAGCTTCTGGTACAGGGTTTATATTAATAACAAAACTTGAGGTAGCATAACAGTCGGTATTATTACTGTTTTCTAATCTAACATATATTGTTTCGTTAAAAGGCGTCGTGTTATAATAATTTGTTGGTAATGGATTTGTATTATCATCTGCATCTAACTGCGTGTTATGATAAGAAATATCATAAACAGCAGGACTTAAGGAGTTGTAAACTTGAGCATTATAAGTGGATAAATCTACAGTTGATTGTCCATTTGAGTCATCTCCATCAGTAATATCATCGCAAACAGCCAAATCTACTAGTGTAGCTATGGTAGGCGTATTATAGACTTCTAAATTAAAACTAGTTGTGTCAAAACAATTAGGATTATTAATATTATAAACCCTAGCAAAAATGGTTTCAATAGGATTAGAGTTAGTGTATGGACTTTCTAATTGGTTTTCGTTTAAATCTGCATCCATTTGAGATAAATAATAGTGCACACTATATTGCATTGGATCTTGACCATTTAATATACTGGCATCCTGCAATTGCAAATCAAATGTTGAGGTTGCATCATTATTATCGTCGCAAATAATTAAGTCGCTTGGTTGTGTTGCTACAGGTATATCGTAATAACTTACTATGGCTTGACCTTCTTTAATCTCGCAGTCACTAGTGCTTGGATCTATAACGACTTCATAATTACCTGCTTCATCAATAAATAACTCATATGGAATAGTTGGAGTTGGGATAGCGACTTCGTCTTTAGTCCAAGTATAAATTGCTCCTGGAATAGCTTCGGCAACTAAAGTATACGTATCTCCAGTACATAAAGGTAATATGACGGTGTTTTGGTCATCTGTTGGAATAATGTCTATTTTTTCTGAAAAGTAAGAGGTTATAAAAGGAGGAAGTCCTTGTCTAGAGGATCGACCCATTAAATCAATTACAGCATGTTGATAGTCTGCTAATTGACCAAGATTGTTAGGGTTGTTAATAACGCTTAAAAAAGGAGTCCCTTGGTTGTATGTCGCACTTAATGATCGGTAAATTCTACCATTTGGTCCAAGTTGTAAAGCGCTTCTGTACATTACTCTTTGGTCTAATACTTCTTCTGTTGCACTAATATTAGTGGCAGTTAAATCATATTGTAATAAAGCACCATATTGTGCACTTGGATTATCAAAATTAGAACCACTAGTTTCGTAATAAGTGGTGACGTATAATATTTGATTGTTGGGAGAAAACTCGACACCATAAGGGTTTTGTGGTTTTCCGCTAGGCGAAATATTAGTAGCTATAGTAATTGAGTTACTAATAATACCAGTTGTAGGATCAAAGTCCAGTAAGCGTAGTCCATCACTAATATTAGCCATAGCAATTTTTGTTCCGTCTGGTGAAAATTTTAAATATCCTCGTCTTTGGTTTACAGTATATGGTAATGTGGAAATTACAGGTGTGGTATTAATGCCTGTTGCGCTGACTTCAAAAGCATAAAAGGTGTTATTGTTAGTATCTGTCGCACCCGAATTTGATAAAGCATCATTACTACCAAAAGCTACTACCCAAATATTTTGTGATTCGCAATCTTTTAAAACAGCACTTAGTTTTTCGCTAGCTTTATGTAATAAAAATTGATTTTTAGCAGTAACATCACCAAAGCCACTATTTAGTGAAATATCAACAATGGAGTAATTAAAACCACTGTCAAGAGTCCCTTCAAAAGAAGTGTCTTGGGTAAAAATATAGTAAATATTTGGGTCACCAGGTTTAGGTACTATTATAGCAGATTGTGTACTGGATTGATTACCAAATAAACCAGTTCCATTAGGCATAATATTATGCTGTCTGTCATATACATTTTCTCCGTTTGTATAAAATAATAAATTACCTGTACTATCAGATATACTTGTACAACCTTCCTCAGTAGATAATTGTCCATCTGTTAAAGCACTAACTTCATTGGTTGAAGTATCAAATGTAATACCTGCATTATTTCCAAAATACCAGTTGGCAGCTTCGTTTTGAGCAGATAATGTACCTGCACATAGTACAGCAAAAATTAATAATATCTTTTTCATTTCTTTTTTCTAGCTAATGCTAGTAAAGATATTATAATTTTATCTTAAATATAAATGTCTGATGTTAAAAACGTTTTATCAATTATAGGTCTCTTTTTTGCAATAGCTTATATGAGCAGTAAATAAAAATTGTAGTCCAAACCGCAACAATACCTATCTCTTGCCAATGTACTGCAAAGTCATAGACTAGATCTACTTTTTCTGGAGACTTCATGGCTACAATACGTCTAAAAGGTTCGTCAATTAATTTCCACATAGATTTTAATGGAAAGTAGTTGTGTATTTTAGTTGCTATATCATCATCATAGTTTTTTAATATAATACCATATATTATCCATTCTACAATAAATAGTATAAACAAGAAGGCTAGTGCAAAAGCAGATCTTTTTATTAACACTGCAGCAAACAGACACAAGCTAAAAAAGCCGATTAGTTTGACAAAATAGGCTAGTAAAAAAATACTTTCGCTAAACATATAGTACGCTTCACTATCGCTATTATAATACAATCCAATTGCTAAGGTTAGTATACCAACAAGCAGTGTGGATATTAATGAAAAAAATAGCAGTGCGTAAAACTTAGACAGGATAAATTCTTTTTTACTTAGACCATCAATTAAATTTTGTTTTATGGTTTTGTTACTATATTCATTACCTATCATGCTTACTACAACTATAGCAAAAAACAGCTTAAATAGTGCAGCAAAAAATGTGGTGATATGCCAGATATAAGGAAAATCAAAAATTCCAACGCTACCTAAATCTATGGTAAAAAGCCCAAAGAAATTAATTTTGAACGAGGATAGTAATATGATAAAAAAGGGTAATACAAATGAAAAGAAAATTAAGATTTTGCTAATCCTATTTTCTGAAAGTTTTTGTAATTCTATTTGTAAAAGTCGTAACATGATTGGTTGTTTTGATTGATTAGTTTTGGTCCTCTAAATTGTCAGTAAGTTGAAGGAATTGTTCTTCTAAACTTTCTTTTCTAAGTACTAAGTGTGACAAGGCTATTCCGTTATCAATTAATTCTTTATTAAAAGCCGATGCTGACATTGGTGTATCTAAAAATGCAGTAATTAGATCATCTGTTACTTTGGTGTTTTTTATATTTTGATGGCTATTTAAAAAGGTTACAAGGTGTTCTGGATTATCACATTTTAGTTCAAAAAAGCCTTCACTAGATATCATTTGGTCTACAGGACCTTCATATAATTTATGACCTTTTCTAAGTACAACTACATGAGAGCAAACTTTTTCTACTTCATCTAATAAATGTGAAGCTAATAATATGGTTGTGCCTTGACTTGCAATATCTTTTATAATAGCTCTAATTTGATGTATTCCTTGAGGGTCTAATCCGTTTGTGGGTTCGTCTAAAATTAATATTTCAGGATCGTTTAATAGGGCAGACGCTATAGCTAGACGCTGTTTCATCCCTAACGAGAAGGTTTTAAACTTACTCTCTTTTCTATCTAATAAACCAACTAGTTCAAGTTTTTCGTCAATTTTGTCCTCACTAATCTCCTTAATTTTACAAACTAACTTTAAGTTTTTGTAAGCAGACATGTATGGATAAAAGTTTGGACGCTCAATAATAGCACCTACTTTTTTTAAAGCATTATGCGTGGATGTTTGTCCATCAAACCAACTAAAGCTTCCGCTGGTTTTATTAACTACATTTAAAGTGATACCCAAAGTAGTTGATTTACCACTACCATTAGGTCCTAAAATGCCATAGACATTTCCTTTTTTAATGGTAAAGGATAAATTGTTTACAGCAGTTAAATTGCCATATTTTTTAGTTAGATTACTAATGGTTAAAATTGTTTCCAAGAGGTGTGGTTTTTTGATTGGTTTAAAAGTAAGACGATTGATTGGTAAAAATGTTACAATTTAAAAATTAGTTATAAATTTGAATGACAGAAAAACTTATGAAGGATTTAAAAATTTCGAAGAAAAAACCATCCTACCCAATTAATGATAGATTGAGTAGTTATTTGTCTGATTATAACCGAAACTCTAAAATTACAATACTGTATGATGACCTTTTGCGTTTTCAAGGTTCTGTAACCGTTTATGATAAAGATGATAACGATACGCTGTGGATACGTGTTTACTTTAGTGAATTTGATAGAGTAGAAATTGATTTAAGTCTAAAAAAAGTATACAGTAGACTGCATTCTGATGGTAACGAAACCAGTAATGCCTTTTTAAATATTGACGCTATTGATTATTGTACTTTTGGAAACTCTAAACCTTTTAGAATAAAAATCCGAAATGTTTTAAATGACAACTACACCTATTTTTATGTCAAAAAAGCAGACGCTTCTCGTATTTATGGTCTAGAATTAGAGCATATGTTATCTCCATATCAATTAAATTTTATGGTACATGGTAATACTTTAATCGAAGAGCATATTGCAGGAATCCCTGGAGATGTATTTATTGAAACCATGTTGGATGACTGTTCTGAATCTGAAAAATCCCAAATAGCAAAAGAGTTTGTTAAGTTTAACGAGCGTTGTATGATCAGGCTACTTGGTGATATGCGCTCTTATAATTACGTAGTTGTGCCAACCCATGACTTTGATCATGTGGTGTTTAAAATTAGAGCCATAGATTTTGACCAACAATGTTATGAAGGTAAGTTTAAGGTATACAGACCTCAGTTTTTTAAAGAAAATCTGCGCTTGGTAGAGTTGGTCGTTAGTAAGTTTAAAAAGGAGTCTATAGATCAATATAAAATTGAAGAACGCAGTATCGTGGCTAAGCGTATGATTAGTTATAACGATCGTTTGGAGCGATTGCTAGATTGTATGACACATGATGTTATATCTAATGAAGAAAATATAGCGCTATTAAAAACCAAAATCCATGAATATACCATGGATTTAGAGTTTAAAAAAAGTGAAAATATGGGTGGGATTTTAAGAAATGCTCTGGAGTTTGTAAAACGTAACTATGAAGACGTTAATACAAAAGATTTTTAATTCCAGTTTTCCTCAAAGTCCAAATTATCGTAATCATCGATGTTAAAATCGTCATCAAATTCATCATAATCATCATCATTGCTTTCTGCTTCAAATATTTTGTCAGGAGCTTCAGTAGGAACTTGACCTTGTACATACATTAGGTTTGGATAATCAACACCTTCTGCAACTTCAACAATTTCAGCTAATTCAACAAAAAAGGTCCACATATTCATAAAGTCATAGACGTAAATTAATTTAGTTTGTGCTTCATGGACAGTGTCAGATAGATTAGTTTCATTCATTAATCTAACATCATTTATTCCGTCACTCATGTCAAAAAGGCTAATTTCCTCACCTTGATTCCATTCGTCGTCACTTAAGTAAAACGAAGCGACTTCATTACCATCAAAGCCAAAACATTGCGTAATAACGTTATGTAGGTCTTCTAAAGTGTCGCTTTCGCGAATTTCAAAATCTCTAAAAATATCTTCTTCTGTATCGTTGTCTAGTATTACTCTAAATCTGTAAATCATAATAATAAAATAAGGGTGTAAAGATACTGCTTTTAGGTGTTATTTGCTAAAGCGATGTAACGTAAATGTCATTGCGCTAAGTAATAAAAAGGCACCTACTTGATGCGCAACACCTAACCAAACCGGAACTTGTAATATTAAAGTAAAAACGCCTAAAATAAATTGAAAAAAGACTAGGTATAATAATACGTTTAATGCTCTGCGTTGGTAATTGGTTTCGATATGTTTTTTTCCTTTAAAATAAATTAATAAAATAAACACAACAACAATATAAGCTAAAGTCCTATGTACAAATTGCACACCGCTTTTACCTTCTGTTAAGTTAGCAAATAAACTATCACGCTCAATATATACGCTTTCATGGATAAATTTTCCTTCGCTCATCATTGGCCAATGGTTATGTACCCAACCTGCATCTAATCCAGCAACAAAAGCACCATAAATAATTTGTATTAAAAGGACCAACATCCCTAGTTTTACTAACCTGTTAAATCCTGTATTTACAATTTTATTAAACGGAAACATTAAGTCTAATGCAACCCAAAAAGTAGCCGAAAAGGTTATAAATGCTGTAGTTAAGTGCATAGCTAATCTATAATGGCTAACATCAGGTCTATCCACTAAGCCACTTTTAACCATATACCATCCTAAAAAACCTTGTAATGCACCTAAGCACATTAAACCAATAGATTTTTTAATGGTAGGTTTGGTAAGTTGCTTGGTAATTAAAAAGTATAAAAACGGTAAGAAAAACACCAAACCAATAAAACGTCCAATAACACGATGGATCCATTCCCAAAAATAAATATCCTTAAACTCCTCTATGGTAAAGTGTGTATTTAATTTTTGATATTCAGGATATTGTTTGTACAAATCAAAAGCCTCCTGCCATTCGACATCATTCATTGGCGGAATGGTACCTGAAATAAGTTTGTAATTTGAAATGGATAAGCCAGAATGCGTTAATCGTGTAATACCACCAACAATAACCATAATAAAAATTAATACACATCCTGTTAACAACCAATAGATGACTTTTTTGTTATCTTTTTTCATTGCCTTTTTCTTTTTTTATTTACAATTCTTTTTTAAAACATAAACTTTCGCTTACACCTTGATATTGTCCGTAATTTTCGGTGATTTGATAATTACATTTTTTATATAAATTAATCGCTTCTATTTGTCTAATTCCTGTTTCTAAAATGCTAAATGTAAAACCTGATGTTTTAGCCCATTGCTCTAATGCTTGCAGTATTTGTGTTGCAACTCCTTGTCCTCTGGCTGTTTCTGTGGTAAACATGCGTTTTATTTCGACTGTATTTTTACTGAATTTTTTAAAGGTACCACAGCCAATAGCAGTGTTGTCTTTATAAGCAATTATAACGTTGTTAATGTTTTGCAATCCATTATATTGGTTGTAAAATGCGTGGTCATCACCATCTGTGATTTTTAAAAAATCGTCTAATTGTTTGACAAGACTTTTAAAGTCGGTATTATCAGAATTGGTTTTACGTAATTCTAACATCATCCAAATTAATTAACGGTTAGTCCTAGTTGTTTTCCTTTTTCCAACATTAGATTAAAAGCTGCTTCATGTTGGTTAGGAATATCACCTTCCAGAATTGCTTCTTTTATTGCTTCTTTAATTATACCAATTTCTTTTGAAGGTTTTAAATTAAATGTCTTCATGATTTCCTCACCTGAAACAGGCGGTTGAAAGTTTCTGACATGATCCTTTTCTTCAACTTCAATAATTTTTTCTCTAACAATCTTAAAATTGTTATGATATTTTTGAAAGCGTTTAGGGTTTTTTGTGGTGATATCAGCCTCGCAAAGCGTCATTAAATCGTCTACAAAATCTCCTGCATCAAAGACTAAACGTCTTACTGCCGAGTCTGTTACTATATCTTGCGCTAAGACTATAGGTCTGGAACTCATAAACACCATTTTTTGGACAAATTTCATTTTGTCATTTAGTGGCATTTTTAAACGTTTAAATAAATGGTATACCATTTTTGAACCTTCAAACTCATGACCATGAAAAGTCCAACCTACTTTTTTACTGAAGCGTTTGGTTGGTGCTTTACCAATGTCGTGTAGTAATGCTGCCCAACGTAGCCAAACATCATCTGTGTTTTTAGCAATGTTGTCAACCACTTCTAACGAGTGGTAAAAATTGTCTTTATGGGTTTGACCTTCGACCTCGTCTATACCTTTTAGATTGGTAAGTTCTGGTAAAATGTGATATAAAAGTTTTGTTTTTTCTAGAAGTAAAAACCCTTTAGAAGGTATAGGACTTTCTAATATTTTATTAAGTTCTACAATTATACGCTCTTTGGTAATTATATCAAGGCGTTTATTGTTTCTTGTAATTGCATTTAAAGATTCGTCTTCAATTATAAAATCTAATTGGGTTGCAAATCTAATGGCACGCATCATGCGCAAAGGATCGTCACTGTAGGTAATGTCAGGATTTAAAGGTGTTTTTATAATCTTGTTTTCTAAATCTTGTATGCCATTAAAAGGGTCTAATAAATCTCCAAAGTTAGTTTGTGACAAACTTAAAGCTAAAGCATTTATTGTAAAATCACGACGATTTTGGTCGTCCTGTAACGTTCCGTTTTCCACAACTGGATTACGACTATCTTCATTGTAGGATTCTTTTCTAGCACCAACAAACTCTATTTCGACATCTTTGTAGCGCAACATTGCTGTGCCATAAGTTTTAAAAACTTGCACTTTAGGCTTATTAGGTAATAGTTGTGCAACAGCTCTGGCTAATTCAATTCCGCTACCAACTGCAACAATATCAATATCTTTAGCATTTCCTCTTTGTAAAAGGTAGTCTCTAACAAAACCACCAATAACATAGCTGTCTAAATTTAAGTTTTTAGAGGCTTCAGAAATAATTTTGAATATCGGATTTTGTAAGGCGTCTTTATAATTCATTGTAAATTTACTCACGAATAATTTTCACCTCTCCTTTATTAGATAATTTGATAATGGTAGAGGGTTTTGCGTTTTTATTTTCGCTTTGCAAATTTACGACATAATCCACACCTTTTAAAATAGCTTCGCTAATTTCTTCAAAGGATTTTGGTGTTGGTTGGCCTGATATATTTGCTGAGGTAGAAACTAATGGTCTACCTAAGTATTTTATTAGTTTTTCGCAAAATTTGTGTTTAACAATACGTATGGCTAAGGTGTTATCTTCTGCTATTAAGTTTTCTGCAACTCCTGCTGGAGCGTCATAAATAACTGTGGTTGGTTGGTCAGCAATATCCAAAATATTATACGCCATATTTGGGACATTGTCAACGTGTCTTTCTAGCATGCTATAGTTATTAACTAAACAGATTAGTGCTTTACTGTCTTGGCGTTGTTTTAGTTTGTAAATTTTTTGTACTGCATTAGCATTAGTTGCATCACAACCAATACCCCAAACAGTATCAGTTGGATATAATATAATGCCACCTTGTTTTAAGATGGTAACAACTTTTTCTATTTCTGAAGACATATTAGCACTCATTTTTATTATATATTTGAATAAACAAAAATAGATGAATTTAATTTATTATAAATCAGAGAAAGGTAATTTTGGAGATGATTTAAATGTTTGGCTTTGGCCAAAAGTATTTAAACAAGATTTGTTTCAGGATAATAAAGATGTTGCATTTTTTGGTATTGGTTCCATTTTAATTGAAAACTCTGATTTTATAAATAAAGCAGAAACATATAATAAAAAGGTCATTTTTGGAACAGGAGTAAGGTCAATTAATGAGGCTTTTGATTTTGATAATTCGTGGGATGTTAGGTTTGTTCGTGGACCTTATAGTTCCGTTAAACTTACAGGGAAAGCAGATAATTATATAGCTGATGGCGCATACTTTTTAGCGTTGTTACCTGAATATTCAAATTATTTAAAACTACCTAAAAAGCATGATATAGGTTTTGTGCCTTATTTTAAGTCTATAGATAAGGTAAATTGGCAGAAAATATGTGACGCATTGGGTTGGAAATTAATACTACCTACAAATGGTGATGTGGAACAATTTATGAAAGAAATTTCAAGTTGTAATTCCATTATTAGCGAAGCCATGCATGGTTGTATTCTGGCAGATGCACTAAGAGTCCCTTGGAAAAGACTTCGTTTTAATGCTCATTTATTTGAAGGAGAAAAGGTCTCTGAATTTAAATGGAATGATTGGTTATTGTCTATAGGGATTAAAAAAAATGTTTTTATTGAAGCACCAATGCCCAAACGACAAAAATTAAATAAGATTTTTAAATCGGCTTATAAAAAAGAAACGGAAAACTATTTATTAAATAAATTAAAATTACATGATGTAGTAGATTTTAACTTGTCGTCTGAAAAAACAATGGAAGACATGAAGATTAAAATGGAAAAAGAAGTGAATAATTTTATAAATGAATACTTGTAGTAAATGCTTAAAAAGCTTAAAAATCAGTTTAAATTATTTCTGTTGAAAAAGAAACTCAAGAAAAATAAAGTTTTTTTTAATGAAAATGATTTTAAATTCTCCGATAAAAACGTACTAATTATAGATGAAATTATTCCTGAATTTAATAAAGATTCTGGGTCAAGACGCTTAACTGAAATTATAAAACTATTACTAAAAAATAAAGTATCAGTATTTTTAGTAGCAGATTTAAAACAATATAAGTACAAAAGTGATTACATTCAAAAATTTAAAGATTTAGGTGTTAATGTATATCAACCAAGTATAGATAGTAAAGGTGATTTAGTTACAATTGAAGGCTTTATTAAGCAGATGGCACCAAAAATGGATGTAGCTTGGCTACATAGACCATTAATTTTTGATAAGTATCAAGCTTTAGTGAAAAAAGCAAATCCAAAGGTTAAGTTAGTGTTTGATATGGTAGATTTTCATTATATCAGATTATTAAGAGAATATGAACTTAATAAAGATGAAGCATTAAAGGCTGAAGCCGAAAAATTTCTTAAAATAGAATTACAAAATTGTAAAAATGCAGATGTTGTTATTGCGATTTCAACGACAGATAAAGTATTACTTAAACAACATTTTAATACAGACGAAAAAGTAGTTTTAATTAGTAACATTCATCAATATATAGATAAGTCTGAAGATTTTAATTCCTTTGAAAACAGAAAAGACTTACTCTTTGTAGGTAGCTTTAGACATGATCCCAATACTGATGCAGTAAAATATTTAAAACAAGATGTTATGCCAATTGTTTGGCAAACACTTCCAGAGGTTACAGTTAATATTATAGGCAGTTATATTACAGACGATATTAAAGACTTAGCCTCAAGCAACTTTAAGCTTTTGGGTTTTGTAGACGATTTAAATGTAGTAATTAATAACTCAAAACTATTTGTTGCTCCTTTACGTTTTGGAGCTGGTATAAAAGGTAAAATTGGACAAAGTTTAGAGCATAGTTTACCCTTAGTTACAACAGATGTTGGAGCAGAGGGTTTTGATTTTGGAAACCAAAAACAAATAATGATTGCCAATAATACTGAAGCAATAGCTCAAAAAGTGGTCGATTTATATACTAACAAAGTGCTTTGGGATGAAGCATCTAATAGTTGTAAAACTCTTTTAGAACCGTTTTCATTAAAAGTTACTGAAAATCAATTACTGCAAATAATTAATCTTTAGCTCGCATTGAAAACCTTAAAGAGTCTCCACCTTTAAGCGCTATTTTAAACGGTATTAAATGCTTTTTAGGTTTAAAAATACTTTTAATTCCGTATTTTAAAATTAAAATAAAACGTAAAAATTGGTAATACAACGTACTGTAGTTTTTCTTTATTACATAAAGGTAAGAGACCGTAAATTCGCGTTTTAAAGCAACATTTCCAGAGCTTTTTCCCATGTAATGGATAAATGTAGATTTAGGATAATATTGTGTAATGTAATCTTGTTTTTTTAAGCGTAGGCAAATATCCATTTCTTCATAAAATAAAAATATTTTAGGATCAAATCCACCACATTTTTTATAAGCTTCCGTTTTAAAAAACATAAAAGCACCAGAAACTAAATCAACCGTAAAGGGTTCTGATAAGTCAGAGTTGTATAAATTACTATAATACTTGACTGGTTTTTTTTGATCAAATAAATGGTATTTTAGATCAATAAATTGTCTAAAACTATATTTAAATGGATGTCCATCTTCATTTACTTGTTTTAAACCAATACAGCCTACTTTAGGTTGAGATTGACTGTAATGTAATAACTGTAAAAGCGAGTTTTCAGTCAACTCAGCATCATTGTTTACAAATGCTAAATGGTTACCACTAGCATGTTGGTAACCCAAATCATTTCCGCCTCCAAAGCCTAAATTTTCTTTGCTTTTAATTAAAGTAAAATCAGCAATTTTTAAGTGTGATTCTAACGTTTTAACATCCTCTGGTTTAGATTGGTTATCAACAACAATAATCTCAAAACTAAGGTCTTTAGTAAATTTGTAAATAGAGTCAATACAATTAATGGTATAACCAGAAGAATTAAAGTTTACAATAATTATAGAGACATCCATGTAGTTGATTTTTGGGTAAAAATAAATAAAACCAAGAGATTGACTCACTTAAGTTTTAATATTTATTAGTTTTGTTTAACTAAATATTTATAATGAAAAATATTGTTGTTGGTTTTTTAATGTCTTATGACTACGAGAAATTAAAATTGTCTATTCCTCCAGTTTATGAACAAGCGGATAAAATATATCTAGCTTTAGACCATAAACAACGTACCTGGAAAGGTGAAACTTTTGATGTTGATCCTACTTTTTTCGAATGGCTTTCAAATTTTGATAAGCACAATAAAATTGAAATTTATAAAGACAATTTTTTTGTGCCAGAGCTAAATGCTATCCAAAACGATACCAGAGAACGTCACATGTTGTCCATTAAAATGGGTATTGGTAATTGGTTAGTGCAAGTAGACAGTGACGAGATTTTTATTGACTTCACTCAGTTTGTTAGAACATTACGTCAACACGATCATTTTTTGGATAAGCCTAAGAAAAATCCAGTTCAAATAGCTGGTTTTTTAATTAATATTTATAAGTATTTAGAAGACGGAATGCTTTACGTTGATCAGCCTACAAAAGTAATGTTGGCGACTAATTACCCAAATTATAAATATGCCAGAAATAGTAAAGAGCGTGTAATATATACCAATAATGTATTGCTACACGAGTGTTTATCCAGAGACGAAGCGTCTTTAAAATTTAAACTTGATAATTGGGGACATTCTCATGAGCTTAACGATCAGTTTTTCCCAAAATGGCAAAAAGCAGATAAAAACAATTACAAAGAATTAAAAAACCTGTTTTATTTAGATCCAGAAATCTGGAAAAGTTTAGGCTATTTTCCAACACATGATTTAAATGAAATTAAAAATTTAGTAGAAAAAGACGAAGCTTTGGCACCAACAAAGTCTTTTTTACTGAAGAAAAATTTTGGGCAATGGTTTAAATTTTTAAAGATTTTTAATAAAAGTAAAATCGAATTCGAATCTTATTTTTAGTATGAAGCATTTAAAAACAACTTTATTAATAGCTACTTATAATTGGCCAGAAGCATTAGATTTAGTTTTACAAAGCGCATTAAACCAAAGTCAGTTACCTGATGAAGTTATTATTGCAGATGATGGGTCAACTAATGATACTAAAGTTTTAATTGATAGTTTTAAGACAAAATTTGAAATTCCTTTGATTCATATTTGGCAAAAAGACGAAGGATTTAAAAAAGCCCATATTTTAAACAAAGCAATAGCAAAAGCATCAGGAGATTATATAATCCAGGTAGATGGAGATTGTATTATGCATTCGCATTTTATTAAGGATCATTTACAATTTGTTCAAGAAAACACTTATTTATTTGGATCTAGAGTAAATATCCAAAAAGATTATTTAGAAACTTTGTTTAAGACTAAACAAACCTCTTTTTCAGCTTTTTCTAAAGGAATAAAAAAACGTACTCGTGCTTTACATATTCCAATGCTAAGTAAATTATATAAAACAAATGCTGAGTTTTCAAGTAAATTTAGAGGTTGTAATACCTCTTATTTTAAAAAAGATTTTATCGCTGTTAATGGTTATAATGAAGATATAACTGGTTGGGGAAGAGAAGATTCTGAGTTAGTCTTAAGAATGCATAATAATGGTTTGCAAGCTAGACGCTTACGTTATAGAGGTATTGTGTTTCATATATATCACAACGAAAAATCTAGAGATAGATTTGAGATTAATGATACTATTGAGCAAAAAACTATTGCCCAAAGTATTAAATGGGCAAAAAACGGAGTAGATAAGTATTTACCTTAATCTATATTACGATACATGGTCCATAATTGGATATAGCGTTTAAACACCGAAAACGCATGGACATAACAAATAATAAATCCTTCTTTACCATCTAGAAATCCAAACCTTAAAAAGTATTGGTGCATAAATCTGTACCAAGGTCTAAATAAAAAATGATACAAATTTGGACGTACATTCTTTTTAAATAAAGCTTCTGCTTGTAGTTTACTGTACTGCGTTAATTTTTGATTATAATTATCAAAATCTTTATACGTTTGGTGCTTAACGTGGTGTCTTAATTTACCAATGGTAGCAGTAGTTTGTATAGCTTCATGTACTAATTTACCATTATACTTGCAATGGTTTTTGTTAAATAAACGGACAGCAATATCTGTTTGAAAACCACTATATTTAATACGTTTTCCCATAAAATGGTAATCACGCTTTACGCGGAAAGCTTTAGCTATTGGATTAGACCTAACGGTAGCGACAAGCTCTGTAGCTAATGCTTCAGGCACTACTTCATCTAAATCAAAAAAGGTAACCCAATCGTGTTTTGCTAAACTAATTGCATAATTTTTTTGCGAAGAAAAATCGTCAAAAACGCGCTTGACAAACGTGACTTTTGGATGTTGTGCTAATGTTTCGGTTTGGTCAGTACTAAAGGAGTCTACGATAATAATTTCATCTGCAAAAGACATACTATTAATATAGCGTTCTATATTATGTGCTTCGTTATATGTTATTGCTAGAGCAGTTATCATGCAAGAGAAAATCAGATTTTTGCCAAATATAACCATTAGGCTTTATATATTTGTGTGCAGAGTATTCAAATTAAAACAACGTGCCAAAATTACCCATTTTAATGTATCATAGTGTAACCACTCAGTCAAATGAGAGTAAAGGGTTGACTATTGATGTCAAAATTTTAGAAAAGCAATTGTTATACCTAAAAGCAAATGGTTATACGACGTTGCATTTTAAAGATTTACAGCAATTTAATTCTGCTAAAGATTTTCCTGAAAAGGCTGTAATAATCACGTTTGATGATGTGTATGTTAATCAATTAGAATTAGCCTATCCATTGTTTTTAAAATACAAATTAAAAGCTTGTTTTTACATTCCGTTTAAGTATGTAAATGGTGTTAATACTTGGGATGAAGGTGAGGAACCAATTATGTCTGTCCAACAATTACAAAGTTTAAATAGCGATATTATTGAATTAGGTTTGCATAGTTTTGCCCACCAACGCTATGATTTGTTATCTATTGATGCTATCCAAAAGGATTTTGATTTGTGTAAAGATTTTATAGTCAATAACAATCTTGAAATTAATAATACCTTAGCCTATCCTTACGGGAAATATCCTAAAACAGGCGAGGAGCAGCATGCTTTTTTTAAATGTTTAAAGGATAATAATATTGCTTATGGTTTACGAATAGGAAATAGAGTCAACAAGTTTCCGTTTAAAAACCATTACGAAATTCAGCGTTTGGATATTAAAGGAGATGACAGTATGAAGGTATTTCAGCGAAAGCTAAAAAAAGGTAAAAACTGGTTTTAGATTAAGTTAAAAAAGGGAAGCGATATACTACCAAAAATTATTAATATTAAACCTCCAACCTTAAAAGTTGTTTGATATTTAGTGTACCAATGGTGTTGTGTTTGAGGCTTGTTTTTAAATAATTTTATAATTTTAAATCCAATAAAAACAAAAGAAGTTCCAATTGCTATTTGTGTTAAAGCTATTATTAAGTATATGAATTTTAGTTGTTCTAACATTATTTAATTCCTTTTTGAAGTAACATTAACTTGACATACCTAGAAAACACACCATAAGCATTTACGCTTGCAACAGTCAAACCAGGAATACCATCCATAAATCCACGCCTTAAAATATAACTACTAAAAAAACGATAAAAGGGTTTAAACGCTAAATGAAAATAAGTCGCTTTTTTTCCTTTTTTAAGCATTTGCTCTGCCTGAAACCACGCGTAGCTATCTTTTTTGCTTATGTAATGTAATAATCCTTTATAGGTAAAATGAAGCACAGGATTTTTTAACTGTCCAATGGTACCATCAATAATCAGTTTTTCGTGCACCAGACCTTCAAATTTACAGTTGTTACGTTTTACTAATCGTGTCACATTATCACCGTGATGGTATAAAAACCTATTCATGTAATAATGCGGAAAATTAAGCTTGTATCCAGCATGTTTATTACTGCTTATAGCTTCAAAAATTTCTTGTTGCAAGGCATAAGGTATACGCTCGTCAGCATCTACAAATAAAATCCAGTCACCTTTTGCAAATTGTAACGCGTGATTTTTTTGGTTAGAAAAATTGTCAAATGCACGTAAATAGACCTCGCAACCCATTTGTTGTGCAATTTTTACTGTATTATCAGTACTATTGGAGTCCACAACAATAACTTGAGAAGCAAAGTCCACAGATTGGATCGCTTGCGCAATGTAAGCTTCCTCGTTATAAGTTGGTATAATTACTGTAATAGCATCCATATAAAAACCAAAATTACTAAAATAATTTTATCTTTGTAGCTATAATGAAAATAGATACTTCAATAATAATTAGCACTTATAATTCTCCGGAATGGTTAGCAAAAGTACTGTATGGTTATAATAATCAAACCTACCGTAATTTTGAAATCGTAATCGCAGATGATGGTTCTAAACAAGAAACCATAGATTTAGTTAAATCCATAGAGAAAGAGGTCTTTTATCCTATCATCCACGTGTGGCATGAGGATAATGGTTTCCAGAAATCTGAAATTTTAAACAAATCTATCACACAATGTACGTCGGATTACATTATCATGTCTGATGGTGATTGTATACCACGTCAAGATTTTGTTGAAGTGCATGTTAAGGAGCGAGAGATTGGTTATTTTTTATCTGGTGGTTACTTTATGTTACCAATGGATATTTCTCATGCAATCACAAAAGAAGATATTTATAAAGCCAATTGTTTTAATCTAAAATGGCTTAAAAAGAATGGCTTAAAAGCATCCTTTAAAAATAATAAGTTAACTGCTAAAGGCTTAAAATCTAAGATTTTAAATGCTTTAACACCAACAAATGCTAGCTGGAATGGACATAATGCTTCTGGTTGGAAAAAAGATATTATTGCAGTCAATGGTTTGGATGAGCGTATGCAATATGGTGGTCAAGACAGAGAGCTTGGTGAGCGTTTAATGAATTTAGGTATAAAAAGTAAACAAATAAGATACTCAGCGATTTGTATTCATTTAGATCATAAACGTGGTTATAAAAATGAAGCTTCAATAGCAAAAAATAGAGCGATTAGAGACGTCACTAAAAATGAGAAAAAGGCTTGGACAGATTTTGGAATTGTAAAAAAGGCTTAGTTTTTAAAAGCTTTTAAGTGTAAATCTAAAAACGGAGTCAATTTTTTTAAGATCATTTCAGGTGTTAACATTTGATATAATTCGTGCGGATTTTCTTCAATTTTACGTCTTTGTTCTACACTAAACTCGTCAAATAAATTTGGTTTTTCTTCTAATAAATGGATAGATGTGTGTTTTTTACCATCTTCAAAACTAGCCCAATGTTCTTTTAAAACATAAGGCGAAAAAATTGTAAATGTTGGTTTGTTTAACGCTTTGGATATGTGTACAATGCCACCTTCGTTACCTACTAGTAGTAGGCATTTATTCATTAAAGTTATAAAACCTCTAATGCTATCTTCATAAATATCAATAATTATATTGGACTTATTTTGACATTGGTCGTAAATATTTAAAGCATCTTCTTTTTGATGTGGTGCATAATTAAATAATACATTAACATCATAAGTTGTTGTAATATGATTTATTAAGCTAACAATATATTGATATGGCATGGATTTTTGAGGTGTACTACCTAAAATACCTAGCATAATTGCTGGCTTATTATATTTTTCTAACTTGTTGTATTGTTGCTCTTTATCGGTTAAAACTATGTGAGGTTCATAATCGATTTTATTTTCAGGTAACGGAAAAAAGCAGTTAAACATATTTATCCTGTCTTCAATAGCTTTACCACTTATATGTTTTTTTTCATCTAATAAAGGGACAGTGTGAGTGTAAAAATTAAACCAAGGGTTTTTACCTCTTTTCTGAAAACCTATTCGCATGCTAGCGCCAGAAAAATAACAAATAATCCGACTTTGTAATTTAGAGTAAGGGTCAAAAATAATATCATAGTTATTTTTTTTAACACGTCTAATCAAGCGTTGCATAAATTTAAATTGCTTCAATTCTTTTTCATTTACTGCTATAATGTTATCAATGTTTGGATTGTTTTCAATAACACCAGTTGTAAAGTCATACACCAAATAATCAATTTGACTATCAGGAAAAACAGTTTTCATATTTTGAGCAATTACTGATGCGATAAGCACATCACCAATGCGTTTATTTTGTATGACAAGAATTTTCTTCATTTAAAAATTACGTATTTTTTACGCTGTAGTGCAAAATATAATTTTATCGGCTTTTATTAAAATTTACTTTAATATATCTTTGAACAATCTCAAAATAGATTACTATCATACACTGTCATCCAAAATATAAGCACTTAGAGTCCCAATTAATTGCACTTATCCAAGAATTTGAAACCTCTGGAGAATCCGTAACTATTGGGCAACGCAACATTATAAAGTCTTTTGAGGTAGAAGGATTAAAATTAAATGTAAAGTCCTTCAAAATACCTAACACCTTTAATAGTTTTGTATATAAATATATACGTCCTACTAAGGCAAAACGGTCTTTTGAGTATGCTAATAGATTAATAGATTGTGGTGTATCAACGCCTTTCCCCATTGCCTACATAGAAAACACATCTATTTTTGGATTAAAATCTAGTTATTACATTAGTAAGCATATTGATTATGATTTTGAGTTTAGAGCGTTAATCCATAATCCTCAATTTCCAGAACGTGTTAAAATTTTGCAGCAGTTTGCTGCATTTACCTTTAAATTGCATGAGAATAATATTGATTTTTTAGACCATTCGCCAGGTAATACTTTAATAACTAAAAATGCTAATGGTTATAATTTCTATTTAATTGATTTAAACAGGATGCGTTTTAAACCAATGAGTTTTGATAATCGTATGCATAATTTTAGACGTTTATGGTTGTCTAAAACTATGATTAAGATCTTGGCTGAAGCTTATGCCAAATTGTATAACAAGTCCTATCAAGATACCTATGATTTAATGCTTAAGCATAGTCGAGCATTTCAACTAAAAATTAATAGTAAAAAATTAAGACGTAGCGGAAGGAAAATGCAGTTTAAGAAATAAATTTCACATAAAAAAAGCCTCTAAATTTTAAATTTAGAGGCTTTTTACATTTTATAAACGGTTGCTTTTAATTTTTAAACAGCAACATCATACTCTCTTAAAGCATCGTTTAAAGAGGTTTTCTTATTTGTGCTTTCTTTACGTTTTCCAATAATTAAAGCACATGGTACTTGATATTCTCCAGCAGCGAATTTTTTAGTATAACTTCCAGGAATCACTACTGATCTAGCAGGTACACGACCTTTCATTTCAATAGGTGTATCTCCTGTAACATCTATAATTTTAGTGCTCATAGTTAATACTACGTTTGCACCTAAAACAGCTTCTTTTTCTACATGTACGCCTTCAACGACTATGCAACGTGATCCAATAAAAGCACCATCTTCAATAATAACAGGAGACGCTTGTAAAGGTTCTAAAACACCACCAATACCAACACCACCAGATAGGTGTACGTTTTTACCAATTTGAGCACAACTACCTACAGTAGCCCAAGTGTCAACCATAGTACCTTCATCTACATAGGCACCAATATTTACGTAACTAGGCATTAAAATTGTACCTGCAGATATGTACGCACCATGACGTGCAACAGCATTTGGTACCACTCTAATTCCTTTTTCTTTATAACCTCTTTTTAGTGGAATTTTATCATGATACTCAAAAATACCAGCTTCTAAAGTTTCCATTTTTTGAATAGGGAAATATAAAACAACCGCTTTTTTAACCCATTCGTTAACCTGCCAACCATCGGTTGTAGGTTCTGCTACTCGTAATTTTCCTAAATCTAAAAGGTTAACTACTTCTCTAATAGCTGCAATGGTTTTTTCGTCTGTCAATAACTCTCGGTTATCCCAAGCAGTCTCTATTGTTTTTTGTAATTCTGTCATGTCAATTTTAATTTAAGACAAATATAATTCGTAAAAATTAAAATATGGCACAATATTTAAGGTGTTAAGAGTATAAAACTATAAATTTGCACAAAATTTAATATGGCTCGCATTTTAGCAATTGATTACGGAAAGATTAGAACAGGATTAGCAGTGACTGATGAGATGCAGATTATTGCTTCTGGATTGACTACTGTAAATACTAAGGAGCTTATTACTTTTTTAAAAGACTATCTAAGTAAGGAGCAAGTCGAATTATTTTTAGTCGGAGAGCCAAAACAAATGGACAATACGCCAAGTGAGAGTGAAGCGTTAATTATTCCGTTTTTGGTTAAATTAGAAAATGTATTTCCTAAGATTCCGATAAAACGTGTAGACGAGCGTTTTACCTCTAAAATGGCGACGCAAACATTAATTGATAGTGGATTAAATAAAAAACAAAGACAAAATAAAGCGCTTTTAGACGAGGTTAGTGCAACCATAATCTTACAAAGCTATCTTTATAATCAATAAAACATTAGTATGATATTACCAATTGTTGCCTATGGCGATCCCGTTTTAAAGAAAAAAGCGACAGACATTTCAGAAGATTACCCAAAGTTAAAAGAACTAATAGCAAACATGTACGAGACCATGTATGGATCGTTTGGTGTAGGTTTAGCAGCTCCTCAAATTGGGTTGTCAATCCGTATGTTTATTGTAGATGCGACTCCCTTTGCAGATGATGAAGAAGTAATGAGTAAAGCGGAAAGTGACTTTTTAAAAAGCTTTAAACATACTTTTATTAATCCAGTTATTTTAGAAGAATCTGGTGACGAATGGGCTTTTAATGAAGGTTGTTTAAGTATTCCTGATGTTAGGGAAGACGTCTTTAGAAAACCAAATATTAAAATTGAATATTTTGATGAAGACTTTAACAAGCAAACAATGGAATTAGATGGTTTGGCTGCTAGAGTGTTTCAGCATGAATATGATCATATCGAAGGGATTTTGTTTACAGACCATTTGTCTGCTTTAAAAAAGCGTTTGATAAAAGGAAAATTAACTAACATCTCTAAAGGAAAAATTAATGTGGATTATCGCATGAAATTTCCATTAATGAAAAAGAAACGTTAAACGTTTGGAAAACCCAAACTAACATAAGATATTTGCCATCCAATTTTTTTACACTGTGCAGTGTCAAAGTGGAAGATTAAAGGATAATTAAAAACAAGAAACTATATGGCTTTAGATAAAGTATTAGCAATTGCAGGTAAACCTGGATTATATAAATTAGTAACTCAAACAAGAGGTGGCTTTATAGCCGAATCTTTAATTGATAATAGACGTATGTCTGTTGGAATACAACAAAACGTTAGTATTTTAAGTGAGATTGCAATTTATACTTTAACAGAAGAAGTGCCATTAAAAGATGTCTTAAGTAAAATTAAAGACAAAGAAAATGGAGCACAAACTAGTATTAGTCACAAGGATTCTAAAGATAAATTGGAAGAGTACTTTTTTGAAGTATTACCAGATTATGATGAGGATAGAGTGTACCCAAGTGATATTAAAAAGGTAGTACAATGGTATAATATGTTACAAAAAAATAACATGTTAGACTTTGATACAGCTAAGACTGAAACGTCTGACGAAGAAGAATAAATTGGCTTTATTTATAGATATTAAAAATCCAGCTTTTGCTGGATTTTTTTGTTTATCATTTTTTAAGATGAAACAAATCGACGTACTTTTACAAAAACCTTTTTTTATATGAATTCTAGAGCAGACCAATTAAAAGCATTTGACCGTTTATTGACAATTATGGACGAGCTGCGTGAGCAATGTCCTTGGGATAAAAAGCAAACTATGGAAACCTTACGTCATTTAACCATTGAGGAAACGTACGAGTTAGGTGATGCTATTTTGGAAGACGATTTAGAAGAAGTTAAAAAGGAAATTGGAGACCTTATGTTGCATATGGTTTTTTATTCAAAAATAGGAAGTGAGAAAAAAGCATTTGATATTGCAGATGTTTGTAATGGTATCTGTGAAAAGCTAATCCATAGGCATCCACATATTTATGGAGATGTGACTGTAAAAGACGAAGCTGAAGTCAAGCGTAATTGGGAAAATCTAAAATTAAAAGAAGGAAGAACAAGTGTTTTAGAAGGCGTACCTAATAGTTTACCAGCTTTGGTTAAAGCAAGCAGAATACAAGAAAAAGTAGCGGGAGTTGGTTTTGATTGGGAACGACCAGAGCAAGTATGGGAAAAAGTAGAGGAGGAGTTAAATGAATTTAAAGCAGAGGTTGATAAAGGTGATGCTGATGCAATGGAAGACGAATTTGGAGATGTATTATTCTCTATGGTAAATTACGCTAGATTTTTAAAGATAAATCCAGAAAACGCTTTAGAGCGTACTAATAAAAAATTCTCTAAGCGCTTTCAGTATTTAGAGTCAAAAGCAAAAGCATTAAATAAAGATTTAAAAAACATGACTTTGGGTGAAATGGATGTTTTTTGGGAAGAGGCCAAAAAACAGTAATTGGAAAATCTGAGATTTTCACATACTCAGTTTTTTGGGAAGAGGCCAAAAAACAGTAATTGGAAAATCTGAGATTTTCACATACTTCAGTTTTTTCGCTTGAAAAATATAATAGATTAAGTTTGGTTTTTAGGTAGAAGTGTGAAAAAATATTTTAAAAGCCTGCTATTGTAGGATTTTTTTTTTCAATAAATATTGAAAACATAAATAGCTCGTAAGGCTTGCTATCATTTAATTGTGTGCTAAAAACTAGGTGTTATAACATGTTGTTTTTTCTAAAATTTTAATTTTTATTCTATTTAAAAAGTCCAAAACTAGAAATGTGTCGTATATACTTATAAATGACATAATCTTTTCAAGATAATATAGTTGATTAATAGCATACATCACTTTGATGTCATTAAAGGAAAATTATTTCTTACAAGCGAAGAGAAGTAATTGGTTAGTTTAGTTAGGAGCCACAATCCTACTTCTTTTTAGGAGTAGGATTTGGTTTTTTATAAAGGTTTTGTCTCTATTATAAAATTGTTTATAACAAAAAAAAAGCACTCATAAAGAGTGCTTTTTTTTTCTGTAAAATAGAAGTAATTTATTTGATTGATACAATTTCTAAATCAAAAATAAGGTTTGCATTTGGTGGTACTGGACCACGACCTGAAGCACCATATCCTAAATAACCTGGTACAAATATTCTAGCTTTATCTCCAACATTCATATTTAGCATAGCTTCTCTAAAACCAGGGACTAAAGTTGCAGACTCGTTATAAGGCATTGCAAAAGGTTGGTATGCACCTTGTTTTGCAGCGTCTTCATTGTATTGGTCATATTTTTTAGCATCAGATTCTATTGTAGAAAAGAAGAAACGTCCATCTTCAAATAATCCAGTACAATCAATTAATACTTGGTCTGACGGTTTTGGTGTAACACCATTTGGATTTGCTTCAACAATCATAACTAATCCAGTAGGGAATTCTTTTACTTCACCTGGTCTATCAGCATTAGCTTTTTTAAAGTTATTAGCAGCTTCTTTAGCTTTTTCTTTCAAAATCTCTTGAGCTTTTACTTCTAAATCTTTTAATTTTTGAGGTAAAAGAGGCTCTTGTTCTGTAAAAACTTTTGCAGCATCAAATGCTTTAGCATCTTTACCTTTACGGATAATATTTAATTTTTGAATAACTACATCTTCTAATGGTTTGTTGCTTCCTGGTGCAACTTTAACGTTAGAGATCGTGTCTTGTACTTCAATACCTTTAACTAATTCTCCAAAAACAGAGTGACAACTTACTCTTGGTGCTCCACAGTTTTTTAAACTTCCGTCTGCGTAAAAAGCATCTAAGTTTTGCTTAGGTATTTCAGTAATAAAAAACTGACTTCCATTAGTATCTAATCCACCAGAATTAGCCATAGATAAAATTCCTGCTTTGTCATGACTTAAGTCTGTGTCAAATTCGCTAAAAAATTTATATCCTGCACTTCCAGTTCCGGTTCCTGTTGGGTCACCACCTTGGATCATAAATTTATCCATTACTCTATGAAAAGTAACACCATTATAAAAAGGTTTACCTTTTAAAGAGTCATCTAGTTTTGGATGTGTACCTTCTGCTAAGCCAACAAAATTAGCCACGACTACAGGTACTTTGTCGTAAAATAACTTGGCAACCATAGTACCTTTGTTTGTAACAAATTCGGCATATAATCCGTCTTCCAAATCAGGATATTTTTCTTGGCAAGATGTGTTAGACATACTAACCAAAAGAGCAATCAATAATAGTTTCATTGTTTTAATTAATTTGTTCATTTTAATATTGGGTTTGTTTCTATTTTTTTTTTGTTATTGAATTAACGGTTACTTTACAAACTAATGGAATGTTAGTACCTATTTTATTTTCGTCTCCATAATAGCCATAAGCCTTGTGTGACGGAAACAAAAAGGTTACCGTTTCTCCTGCTTGCATTAGTTTTAGACCTTCACGTAAACCTGTAAAAAGTTCTTGTTGGTCCATTGCGTAACTTTGAGTTTTTAATTCTGCTTGAGTATAAATGGTTTGTCCATCTAAATCTTTTACGTCATAATTAAAGTTTACAATGTCTGCAAAATCAGGTTTTACAATGCTGTCAGTTTCAATTTTAGTATTGTAGTAGTACCAAAATCCGTTGCCTGAGGTTTTGTAATCATTTTCTGGTTGACTAGCTATTAGTGCTTCAATTGCTTTAATTTCTTTTTTATTTAACGCTTTATTTCTAGCAACAGATTGGTCAATAAAAGAGCCAGAGTTAACCGACTTTGGTTTTCTAGCTTCCGGTGTTTTACAGCTTAAAACAGTAGTTAAGATTAGTAATAGTATGGCTAAATTACGCTTCATGTAGTGCTGTTTTGTATTGTGGTAATATACTAATAAATTTTTCTGTGGTTTGCTCTAAGTTAACATCGCTTTTTCCTCCTGCAGCATTTGTGTGTCCACCACCTTGAAAGTGGGATCTAGACATTTCGTTCACCGAGAAATCGCCTTTAGACCTTAAAGAAATTTTAATGATACCTTGTTGTAAATCCTCGATAAATATAGCAGCAAGTACAACATTGTTTAAAGATAAAGCATAGTTTACAAAACCTTCTGTATCTCCTTTTTTATAATCAAATTGTTGTAATTCTTTTTGAGATAACGTAATGTAAGCAGCTCTAGATTCTGGTACAACTTTTAAATTACTTAAAGCACAACCTAATAATTGCAAACGGTTATAGCTGTTAGTATCGTATACTTGATTGTGTATCATAGTGTTGTCTGCACCTTTGTCTATTAAATTAGCTATTATTCTATGCGTTGCACTTGTAGTAGATCTAAATCTAAACGATCCTGTATCTGTCATAATACCTACGTAAATTGCTGTAGCTATATTGATGTCTATTATAGTTGTGTCCTCTAGCATGTCAATAAAATTATACACCATCTCGCAAGTCGAGCTCATGCTAACATCACTGTACATATATTTTGCAAAATCATCAGGTTGTTGATGATGGTCAATCATTATTTTTAATGCACTGCTGTCTGTAAGTACATGTTCCATATCTCCAGTTCTATGAAAAGCATTAAAATCTAAAGCAAAAATAATATCTGCTTCATTTATTGTTTGTTCGCTTTCTTCTTTTTGACTATCATATTTTAAAATCAAATCCTGACCAGGAATCCATTTTAAAAAATCTGGATAATCGTTTGGTACAATAACCGTAGCTAAGTGATTAGTTTTTGTTAAATAATGAAATAAGGCTAGGCTAGAACCAATAGCGTCTCCATCAGGATTTTTATGGCTTACAATTACAATTTTTTTAGGTGTTTCTAATAACTGATTAATTGCTGTAATGTCTTGTTTTGTCATAGCCCACGAAGATACAATTTTTTAATATTCGAATATATTGTTTTTCTTAATAAATGGCGTACTTTTGCACAAAATTAACAAGCACTTTTAACTATAAAAGGATTGTTGTTTTAAATAAATTAGATAACATTAAAATAAAAAAATGGCAACTAACAGAACATTTACAATGCTTAAGCCTGACTCTGTTGAAAAAGGGTACATTGGCGCAATCTTAGAAAAAATTAACGCTTCAGGTTTTAGAATCGTTGCAATGAAATTAACACACATGACTAAGCAAGATGCTGAAGCATTTTACGCTGTACATAGTGAAAGACCTTTTTATGGTGAGTTAGTTGAGTACATGACACGTGGACCAATTGTAGCTGCTATTTTAGAAAAAGATAACGCTGTTGAAGATTTTAGAACTTTAATTGGTGCAACTAATCCTGCTGATGCAGCAGAGGGAACGATCCGTAAATTATATGCAGCGTCTATTGGCGAAAATGCAGTACACGGAAGTGACAGTGATGAAAACGCAGCTATTGAAGGTGCTTTCCATTTTGCTGGACGCGAAATGTTTTAAGTTTTAAAACTATATAAATTAGAAAAATCCAGCTTTTAGCTGGATTTTTTTTTGTTTAATAATTAAAGACTACTAAGTGTTTTTGATTTAAAACAAAAAAAAGCCTCTCTAAATAAATAGAGAGGCTTTAATCTTAAAGATATATGGTAGTTGTTAAATTACTTTAACGTTAACTGCGTTTAATCCTTTTTTACCTTCTTGTAAGTCGAATTCAACTTCGTCACCTTCGCGAACTTCGTCGATTAATCCTGAAATGTGTACAAAATGGTCTTTGTTTACACCTTCTTCTGTTATGAATCCAAAACCTTTAGCGTCATTGAAGAATTTTACTGTGCCTTTACTCATTGTAATAAAATTTAATATTAATTATTTTAATTATTGCAAAGATGGTACCAATAATTTTAATAATGCACTTTTATTTTATTTATTTTCAATTCTTTAGCAATTTTAACTAAAAAAGCCTTTCCGTGTGGAAAGGCTTTTTTTGTAATGATTTAAATAGAAAATATATAATTATACTACTTTTACATTTACTGCGTTCATACCTTTTCTTCCTTCTTGTAAGTCGAATTCTACAACATCACCTTCACGAACTTCGTCGATAAGTCCAGAGATGTGTACGAAATGGTCTTTGTCTGATCCTTCTTCAGTTATAAAACCGAATCCTTTAGAATCATTGAAAAATTTTACTGTGCCTTGAGCCATTGTAATAAAAAAAATTTGTTAATAATGTCTCAAAGATATAATATTTAATAATATTATAAAGTAAATTTTAATTTATTTTAAAAAATATATTTTGCTGGTATTATTTTTAATTATCTCAATATCAGTTTTTTAATTATTTCTTTACCTAGTTCTTCGTTTAATAACTTAATTATTTTTTGGTTACCATAACTAAGCTCTTCTCTAAGTGCGCTAGAGCTTAGTTGTACATAAAGTACGTCTTTTTTTAGCTCGATTGCTGTGGTATAATTAGTAATACCATTACCCATTAATTTTGCCCAAGCGTCTTTTACATTAACTTTATCCAGTCCTTTTTCCAGGTTGTTTTCTGTAACAAAATCTTTTAATGCGTCAGAGATATTAAGTAAGTTGTTGTTTCGTTTTGCCATTAGTCTACGGTTATAGGTGTGTAGCGTTTATATAAATACAAATCTTTATTTTGATTCATAATCTGTAATTTGTCTTTGCTAGCGTGTAAAATAGTTTCTTTCCAGTTAGCAAATGGTGTTTTATAATAAAGGTTAAGACTGTCGTTTTCTACTTTAAAAATAAAATGTTCAACATCTTTAGAGGTTTGGTAAGTCCCATTAAAGTTTGGTTTTAGTTTCTTTCTAAACCCAACAGAGTCTTTGTCTATAGTTATATAATCTATTGTTTCGTTTATATTATACACTTTTTTTGTACCATTACTTAAGGTTACTTCGTTTATTTCCCAATAACCCGAAAGGTGTTGCTTTAAATCTTCAGGATTTTTTGAGCATCCCACTAGTACTATTAATAATAGGTAATACGTCTTTTTCATATTATAATTTAAATATTTCATACGATTGATGTACTTGTTTAACAGCGTTTTCAGTACGTTCGGCATGTGTGTCACTAATAAAAATTTGTCCAAAATTTTCATCATTAACTAATTTAATAATTTGTGCTACACGTGTTTCGTCTAATTTATCAAAAATATCATCTAATAATAAAATAGGATTATCACCACTAATAGCTTTTATACTATCAAATTGTGCTAATTTAAGCGCAATTAAAAATGATTTTTGTTGTCCTTGACTTCCAAACTTTTTAATTGGATAATCGCCTAAATTAAATTCTAAATCATCCTTATGTACACCAACACTAGTATATTGTAATGCCTTGTCTTTATTAATTGTTTTTTTTAATAATTGTTCTAAGCTGTCCTCAAATAAGTCACTTTTATAATTTAAACTAACGTCCTCGTTATTATTACTTATGGCTTTGTGTCTAGCCTTAAATAAAGGTATAAATGACTCTAAAAACTGTTTTCTTTTTTCAAAAACAAGGGTTCCATATTGTTGTAGTTGTTGGTTGTAAACATCTACAGTATCATTATTATAAGTGTGATTTGCAGCAAAATATTTAAGCAATGAGTTGCGTTGAGATAAAATTTTGTTGTAATTAATTAAATTACTTAAGTAGTTTTTATCGCTTTGGCTAATAACGCTATCAATAAATTTTCGTCTAGTATCACTACCTTCAATAATTAAATCTCTGTCAGCAGGACTTATTATCACTAAAGGTAAAAAACCAATGTGATCACTAAACTTATCGTAAGCTTTACTGTTTCTTTTTATAATTTTTTTTTGTCCTTTTTTCAGACTTACTACAATGTTTTCTGTTTTTTCGTCTTTGTCATATTCACCATTAATAACAAAAAACTCTTCGTCATATTTAATATTCTGTGATGCTACAGGATTAAAGTAGCTTTTACCAAAGGATAAATGGTAGATTGCATCCAATACATTGGTTTTTCCAACACCATTATTACCAACAAGGCAGTTAATAGTATGGTTAAACTCGAATGATTTAGAGTCGAAATTTTTATAGTTTAAAAGCGCTAAAGATTTTAAAATCATGTAGTTATTGCTGGGATATAGGGTTTTAAATAGGGTAGCCTAATAAGGATGTGCAAATTATTGAAAATTATCAAATAATAACCTTTTATTTCTGAAGAAAAATTATATTTTTGTGCGCATTAATAAAACTAATATGGCGACTTACAAGAAAAGAGGATACAAACCAAATACTAAAGTAGAAAAGGAAATAGAGGTTGAAGAAAGCTCAACAACTGCTGAAGTTTTTAATACATTAGACGAATCTGCAAACAAAGCAGAGGAGTTTGTTGAAAAAAATCAGAAAAACATTTTTATAATAATTGGTGTTGTAGCTGCATTAGCTTTAGGTTATTTAGTTTATCAACAATTTATAGTTAAGCCTAAGCAAGGTGAAGCAATGAATGAAATGTACCAAGCACAAAAATTCTTTAATGAAGCTGTTACAAATGGTGTAGCACAAGATTCTTTATACAACCTTGCACTTAAAGGAGGTGAAGGTAAATTAGGAATGGTAGATATTGCAGACCAATATAGTGGTACTGCTGCAGGAAACTTAGCTAATTATTATGCTGGTATGGCTTATTTAAATATTAAAAATTACGAACAAGCAATTGTTTATTTAGATAAGTTTGAAAGTGAAGATGAAGCATTAGCACCTATGGCTAAAGGCGCAATCGGAGATGCTTTTGTACAATTAACAGATAATGAAAACGCTTTAGATTATTATACACAAGCTGCTAACTTACGTCAAAACGAATTTACAGCTCCAACATACCTATACAAAGCAGGAATTACTGCTTTAGACTTAGGTAAAGCATCTAAAGCATTAGACTTTTTTAATAAAATAAAAGACAACTATCCAAACTCACCAGAAGCTACTCAAGCAGAAGTGTTTATTGGTAAAGCGCAAGCAATGTCTAACTAAATAAGCTTATGGCAACAACAAATTTATCAGCATACGATAAAGCATCAATCCCAAACGGAAAGCAATTTCGGTTTGGGATTGTTGTTTCAGAATGGAATGACAATATTACACAAGGGTTGTTAGAAGGTGCTAAAAGCACCCTTTTAGAACATGATGTGCAACCAGAAAATATTTTGGTTTGGGATGTGCCAGGAAGTTACGAGTTAATTTACGGTTCTAAAAAAATGATAGCACAAAACGTTGATGCTGTCATTGCAATTGGAAGTGTAATCCAAGGCGAGACTAAACATTTTGATTTTGTTTGTGATGCAGTAGCCCAAGGTATTAAAGACCTTAATGTTACTACAGAGACACCTGTTATTTTTTGTGTATTGACAGATAATACATTACAACAAGCTATTGATCGTTCTGGTGGTAAACATGGTAATAAAGGTGTAGAGGCAGCAGTTGCAGCTTTAAAAATGGCAACACTGCGCAAAAACGCCTAAAATTCTGTTAACATTTTTTAGCATTCTTAAACAGCCTTTCTGTAGTATTTTCAGTATTTTTGGATATTAATCACATTAAAACTGTAAAGGCTTGTTTAGTCAAAAGAAAAATAAAAAATTTAACTACCAATCCCGTTTTTCTAAAGAAGAAAACTCAGCTGTAAAGCTAAAAGAGAGTTTAAATACTAGCTGGAATGGTTCAAGAAAATCTAAGACTAACTCTAAAAAAAGTAATACGTTATTTTTTTTAGTTGGAGTTTTGCTTTTTTTGGCTGCTTTAATGTACTATTTAGAAACTAAAATTAAGTAATCTTTTACTATGGGATTTCTCTCTAAACGAAAAAATAAAAAATTTGATTATACACCTCGTTTTTACAAAGGTGAGGGCAGTCCATTTGAAATAAAACATAAGTTTGACGAGCATAGGACTACAGTAGGAGACAATCCTAATTTAAAGCAGAAATTTAATAATGCTATTGAAGATTTAAAAAACAATACAGATAAAACTGCCAATAGAAGGATTGTTTTAATTGTAGCTGTTTTAGTGTTTTTATTTTTATTAATTATAGGTTTCGATTTATCTATTTTCTTCCCTAATTAGACTTATGGCAGATATTATTCAACTATTACCAGACCATGTTGCTAATCAGATTGCAGCAGGAGAGGTTGTGCAACGTCCAGCGTCTGTTGTTAAAGAGTTGTTGGAAAACGCTATCGATGCAGATGCAACAGTTATTAAGTTAATAGTTAAGGATGCAGGAAAAACATTAATCCAAGTTATCGATAATGGTAAAGGGATGAGCACCACTGACGCTAGATTAAGTTTTGAGCGTCATGCGACATCCAAAATTAAATCTGCTGAGGATTTATTCCAATTACATACTAAAGGATTTAGAGGTGAGGCATTGGCAAGTATTGCTGCAATTGCGCATGTCGAGCTTAAAACGAAACAAGACAATGAAGATCTTGGATCCACTATAATTATTGAAGGTAGTGAAGTTAAGTCTCAAGAAGTTGTAGTAACACCAAAAGGGACATCATTATCCGTAAAACATTTATTTTTTAATATTCCTGCAAGACGTAACTTTTTAAAGTCTAATACAGTTGAATTACGACATATTATAGACGAGTTTCATCGTGTAGCATTAGCACATCCATCTATTAGCTTCTCTATGTTTAGTAATGGAAGTGAGACTTTTAATTTGCCAGAAAGCAATTACAGACAGCGTATTGTAAATATTTTTGGAACTAAAACTAATGAGAAATTAGTGCCTGTAGAAGAAGCAACTGAGGTGTTAACCATTTCTGGATTTGTTGGTAAACCAGAGTTTGCTAAAAAATCTAGAAACGAACAGTTTTTCTTTGTCAATAACCGTTTTATTAAAAGTGCCTATTTAAATCATGCTATTAACTCAGCTTTTGAAGGCTTACTTAAAGATGGTGCACAGCCTAGTTATTATTTAAATTTGACGGTAAATCCGCAAACAATAGATATAAATATTCATCCAACTAAAACCGAAATTAAGTTTGATGACGAACATACATTATACGCTATATTAAGATCTGCAGTAAAACATAGTTTAGGGCAGTTTAATATTGCTCCAGTTTTAGATTTTGACAGAGATGCAAATTTGGATACGCCATACAGTTACCAGCAAAAAGGAATGCCAAGTGTGGAGGTGGATCGTACATTTAATCCTTTTAAAGAGGAAACACCTAAAGTTAAAAATGTCTCTAACTACAAAAAAGAATCTGTTGCTACAGCAAGTTGGGACAGTTTATATGTTGGTTTAGAATCTAAAGGAACAAAAACCAATACAGAGTTTAGTGAAGTGCATTTTGAAAGCGAACCAAATACCGAGAGCATTTTTAAAAATGAAAATGAAGTAGAAACAAAGCAATCCACTTATCAATTAAATAATAAATTTATAATAAGTACCATAAAATCTGGAATGTTAGTTATAGATCAGCATCGCGCACACCAACGTGTATTGTATGAAGATTATTTAAGACATATTACAATTAAGGAAGGTGTAAGCCAACAACTATTATTTCCGTTAGACCTACACTTTTCAAAGCAAGAAATAGCATTAATAAATCAATTAAAAGACGACTTGGAGTCTACAGGTTTTGTTTTTCAATCTATTAAAGATGAAACAGTAGAAATAACAGGTGTACCAGTTAATGTGCCAGAAAGCGAAGTATCCATAATCTTAGAGCAATTAATTAGCGATGTAGAAAATGAAGTGCCAGATAGCAACTTTTCTGCAACAGATTTATTAGCAAAATCTATGGCTAAAAGCTTAGCGATTAAAACAGGACAATCATTAACCAATACAGAGCAAGAACATTTGGTAAATCGTTTGTTTGCCTGTAAGGAACCTAATGTGTCACCTACTAACAGAACCACTTTTATTACGATGTCTGTGGATGATTTAGAGAAAAAATTTATGTAAAGTATGATGAGAATAACAGATACTGTAAAACATTTAATAATCATAAACGTACTTATGTTTGTAGGTACAATGACTGTTGGAGATGGTCGTTTGTTTTATGATTTATTTGCAATGCATTTTCCTGCAAGTGATGCTTTTAAGCCTTGGCAAGTAGTAACGCACATGTTTATGCATGGTGGATTTACACATCTATTATTTAATATGTTTGCATTATGGATGTTTGGAAGTCCAGTTGAGCAACGTTTAGGTCGAAATAAATTTTTGTTTATTTACTTTTCTGCTGGTTTAGGAGCTGTATTGTTCCAATTAGCAGGTTATTATTGGGATTATCTTCCTGCTTTAAAAAGTTTAATGGAGTCTGGTTTAAGTAAAACCGCTATTAATGATATTATTAATTTTAATATTTTAGATGGTAACCAATACACAGGACAACTGTTACAAGAACAACTAACCGTGTATTTAACAGATAATAATATTAGCGCAAGTGTAATTAATCAGGCGTCTTATCAGGCATTATTTGAGACTAATGTATTAATCCATAATAGTACAATGGTTGGAGCATCAGGTTGTATTATGGGTGTTTTAGCAGCTTTTGGTATGATGAATCCAAACGCAGAGTTAATGATGATTTTCTTACCTATACCTATTAAAGCTAAATATTTTATTCCAGGAATTATACTATTGGATGTAATATCAGCGTTTACTGGTCAATCCTTTTTTAGCCCAAGCAATACAGCATATTTGGCTCACGTTGGTGGTGCAATTATAGGGTTTATAATTATGTGGTATTGGCGTAAAACACAATTTAATAAAAACCGTTGGGATAGATAAAAATGAATCAAATAGAGCA
Source organism: Olleya sp. AS48 (assembly GCF_038900355.1). NCBI lineage: Bacteria > Pseudomonadati > Bacteroidota > Flavobacteriia > Flavobacteriales > Flavobacteriaceae > Olleya > Olleya sp. AS48. The sequence goes on from NZ_JBBMRD010000005.1 coordinate 78,403, forward strand.
ACTTAAATATAAATATGCAAGACTTAATGTCTTAGAAAAAATTATAGCAGTAAATGTTATTATTTTTCTATTTGCTGCTTTGTTTAGAAAGGTTATACCTGGTTTTTTTTCATGGATATATTTGCCTAGTAACTTTTGGGCTTTTTTAAGTAAACCATGGACTATAGTTAGTTATGGTTTTTTACATTTTGATTTTTTACACCTATTATTTAACATGTTATGGCTTTATTTTTTAGGACGTATGATGTTAAATCTGTTTAGTCCTAAAATGGCTTTAAATATTTATTTTATGGGTATTATAACAGGAGGATTAGTCTTTTTATTAGGCTATAATATTTTTCCTAATATATTTACTGCTAATGCTTATGTTTTGGGTGCTTCAGCAGGTGTTAGAGCGTTACTTATTTTTATCTGTGCTTATATGCCCAATAAGGATATAAGGTTTTTTACGTTTAATCTTAAACTATGGTGGATTGGAGCAGTACTTATAGGTCTTGACATTTTAGGTATTGTAAACGGAAATAACCAAGGTGGTAGTTTAGCGCATCTTGGAGGTGCTATTTTAGGTTATGTATATGCTAAACAATTAGTCAAAGGTCAAGATATTGGAACTGGATTTGGACGTTTTATGGATTGGTTTAGTATGTTATTTAAAGCTAAACAAAAAGTGAAAATGAAAACGGTTCATAAAAAAAGTAAAGTTGCAGGTTATAAAAAAGAAGAGTTTAATCAATTTAATAATCAGAAAAAAATTGATGCTATTTTAGACAAAATAAGTAAAAGTGGATATGATAGTTTGTCTAAAGAAGAAAAAGAATATCTATTTAAAGCAGGAAAGTAGTCACTAATTAGTGTATATGAAAAACTTAAGATTTTTCGAAAAAGTTGTCTTTATCATCAATTCCATTGTGGCTTTTTTGTTACTACTCTCTTATGTTTTACCTAACATTCCTCCAAAAACCTTTGCAATACTTTCTGTTTTAAGTTTAGGCGTTCCTTTATTAATCTTGCTTAACGTTTTATTTTTTGTGTATTGGTTGTTTAAAATCAAAAAGCAACTGTTATTATCACTTGTAGTTATTTCTATTGGTTATTTTTTATTTGGATCCTTATATAAATTTTCTAATTGGGAAGAAGACGATGCTGAAAGTTTGTCTATAATGAATTATAACGTCCGTTTATTTAATCTTTATGATTGGATACCAGAAAAGGATATAGATTTAAAGTTAGTACAATTTGTTAAGGAGCAAAGTCCGCAAATTTTATGTATTCAAGAGTATCATCCTCAGGATAATATTGATTTTTCGTTTTATAAATTTAATTATCAAAAACTAGAAGGTAAAAAAACTAAATTAGGTCAAGCTATTTTTTCTCAATATCCAATTATTAATTCGGGTTCTGTTAATTTTCCTAATACAGCCAATAATGCCATATTTGCAGATATAGTTAAAGGTAAAGATACTGTCAGAGTTTATAATTTACATCTGCAATCGCTAAGGATTGATCCTAGAGTTCAAAGCTTAACGACCGAAAATTCTGAAAAATTATTAAACGGAATCGGAAAGACCTTCAAGCTTCAACAAACGCAAACCGAGTTGTTTTTAGAGCACAAGAAAAAAAGTCCTTATAAAGTCATTATTTCTGGAGACTTTAACAATTCTGCTTTTTCATATGTTTACAATGCTATAAAGGATGATATGAAAGACACCTTTAAGCAACAGGGTAATGGTTTTGGGCGTTCTTATAATTTTAAATTTTTTCCATTAAGGATAGACTTTATATTAGTAGATAAATCATGGACAGTAAATAGTTTTAAGACCTTTGATGTGGAGTTTTCGGACCACTATCCTATAATGACTAAAGTTAGTTTTTAACTATTGTAACTATTAAGCTTAGGCGTGATTAACTGTGACTAAGTCATCATCATGCAATCCGTGAAGTCGGCTATAATATGTATAACCAATCCTAATCCAATAATCCTTGTCTTTTTAGGTATTAGTAATGCGATATAAACAATAATCGCATAGTAGGAGTGTAGTGGATGGAAATTAATACTACATCTATTAGGAGCAAAAATAGGAGTGGCTAATAAATGGTCCAAATCAATTAGCATACCAAGTAGCATTATCCCTAAAGTGTACTTCCATTGTTTTTTAAAAAATAGTAAAGCAACGATTACAGGTACTATAAAATGAATGCCATAATGTATAATGTCTTTATACATTTAAGGTTGTATTTGGTTTTCTAAATAGGGTAGTGCATTTGTACCTTCATTAAATAACAAGTCTAAAATACTTAAATTATTAATGTAGCCATGCTTTTCTGTAAACACTTGGTTGTAAGTTTCAAATACATTAGGCTGTTCTTGCCTAGCATTTGTTAAAAAGCGTAAATCGGTAAGTGTTTTTGGTTCTTTTTCAAATGTTGTTGTAAATTTTGGTGTAATATCCAATTGTAAACACTCAGTAATAACCTCAAAACATTTTAAATTATGATCAAATATAAAATTTGACTTTAATTTAAAAAGCGGTTGTAATTCATCTGCATAAAACTCAAAAAAAGGTGACGTACGATAAGCAGACTCTAAACTTTTCCAGTGTAATAACTGCCATTTTTCGCGATCACTTATTTTTACATCCTTGTATAACTGACGTTCTTTATGACTATGAATAACAGGAACGCTTAGTTGTAGCTTTCCATTTGCTGCGTATATATAGGCTCTGTTTCTGTACGATTGTTTTTGGTAGTTATCATTAATTTCAAACGTAACACTATTAGCATTTGCTATAGTAGTAAACTGAGCAATGCTTGGAAAATAGGTAGGATGAAGTAAAATGTCCATTAATTGGTACAATCTATTAGTATTGACTACGCTTTTTTACGTTTTCTGTATTTATTAAATCCATAGATTAAACCTAATAAGACTAAAAACGGAATGAAATATGAGGTTAATTTTCCATTACCACCAACAGTAGTAAATAATCTATTCCAGCGTATTTTGTTAATACCTTTGGCGTTCGAGTCCCAACTCATCCAAACTAATACAGGTTTTCCAACGACATGGTCAAACGGTACAAATCCCCACATTCTGGCATCTTGTGAGTTGTGTCTATTATCTCCCATCATCCAATAATAATCTTCAGTAAAAGTATAAGAGTCTACAAGCTTGTCATTAATTAATATTTGGTTACCGTTTACTTTAAGTGTATTGCCCTCATAGGCTGTAATAGCACGTTTGTAAAGTGGTAAATTGTCCAAAGTAAGTGCAATAGTTTTTCCTGCTTCAGGAATGTATAATGGGCCAAAAAAGTCACGATTCCATGTATAACCTTGTGATTTTGGAAAAATGTTTTCGGTTGTACTATTTGATAGATCTTTAGTTACAGTTAAAACATCAGGATCGCTAGTCATTATATTAGCTAAATCTTCTGTTAAGTTAACATAAAGTGCTTTTTCAGCAATTTCTAGTTTTAATAAATCGAATGACTTTTGATCCAAATTTGATAAAAACCTAACCTCAGTCGAGTCCTGTTTAAGGACTTCTGTTCCAATCTTTTTAACTTTTAAGTAATTTTGAAACTCTGGTTTGTTCCAGTTATCAGTAGGTGTTTTAAATACGTAACGTTCATAATTTTCTGTGATACCATATTTTTGGTAAATGGACTCAGCAGAAACATCGTTGAGAATAACTTTATAAAAAAACTGTAATTTAGCTCTGTCTGGTAATTCATTTTTCTTACCATTTATGTATACATAACCATCTTTAATTGATAATGTATCACCTGGTAATCCAACACAACGTTTTACGTAATTAGTCTTTTTATCTACTGGTTTATATCTAACACCACCATTTTCATTATTAATATCAACTAGAGTATCTACAGGCCAATTAAAAACTACAATATCGTTACGTTTTATAGATTGAAATGCAGGAAATCTAAACTTAGGTAGTTGTGGGAATTTAAAATATGAAGGTATTGATGTTCCAGGAATAGCGTCATGAATCATTGGTAAAGCAACAGTTGTTTCTGGCGTACGTGCACCATAGTGAACTTTACTAACAAATAAGAAATCACCAACTAATAATGTTTTTTCTAAAGAGGACGTAGGAATAACAAAAGGTTGTATAAAATAAGTATGGACAATAGTAGCAGCTACAACTGCAAATAATATAGAACTTACCCAATCACCTAATTCTGTTCTTGGTTGTAAACTTCTGTCTTTAACGTGATTTAGGTCTTTGGCAGCATAGTTTAAATAAAAGCTATAAAAACCTAGTGTAAATATGGCTAAAAAAGTATCTAATGCAGTATTTTTTTTAAAACTTCTAGCAATTTCTACCCAAACTACCGGAAACAAAATTAAGTTAACAATAGGTAAAAACAGTAAAATGGTCCACCACCAAGGTCTATTTATAATTTTCATTAAAATAACAGCATTATATACAGGTATAAAGGCTTCCCAAGCTTGTCTTCCTGCCTTAATGTATAGTTTCCAAGTAGCTAAACCATGTAAAATTTGTATGACAAAGAAAAATATAATCCACTGCGTTACGTCCATATTATTTTTATTAAGGTAGTTGTCTAAAAGACTTTGGTTAGTTGTTAGTTACAAATGTTGTTAAAAATAATAAAGTTACCCAATATTTAACACATCTTTCATAGTAAATACGCCAGTTTTATCAAATATCCACTCAGCAGCAATTACTGCACCAAGAGCAAAACCTTGCCTATTATGTGCTTCGTGCTCAATTTTTATGGTATCAATTGGGCTATTATAACTTATTGTGTGCGTTCCTGGTACATCTGTAATACGTTTTGCCTGTATTGCAATACTCTGTTGGTCTTTAGCTTTTTCTAAATCCCAACTCGTGTAAGCCTTATTATTTTGTATAATACCTTCGGCTAGAGTAATAGCAGTTCCACTTGGAGCATCTAGTTTTTGTGTGTGGTGTATTTCTTCAATTTCAACTTTATAATCTTCTAATTTAGCCATCATTTTAGCTAAATATTGATTAAGTTCAAAAAAGATGTTAACGCCTAAACTAAAATTAGAAGCATAAATAAAAGCCCCTTTTTGTTTTTCGCAAAGCGAAACTATAGCGTTGTATTTTTCTAACCATCCTGTGGTACCAGATATTACAGGTACATTATGGTTTATACAATTACTAATGTTATTATAAGCAGCAGTTGGGACACTAAAGTCAATAGCAACATCTGCAGTCGTAATATCGTAATCTTTATCTTGAGACGTTTTGATTACTATGGTGTGCCCACGTTGTAAAGCAATAGCTTCTATTGCTTTTCCCATTCTACCATAGCCTAGTAAAGCGATTTTCATGAAATAGTATTTAATTAAAATTGAAAATTTAAAGATAGACCAACGCGTCCTACGTTATCAAATTCTTCAATCTTATAATGCGGTCTTAAACTTAAGTCATTACTAATGTTATATTGAAGCAAGTGCGCGTCAACATTGGCATCTATAATATTTAAAGCGTATAATCCAAAGGTAACTAGTAAGGATAGCTCTTTGTTTCTTCTATAATTTTTTTGTGCTTCACGCAAACCATCATCGGTTAACCTATTCTGGAACTCGTCATCACTAAAACCAGCCAATCTTCTTTTATAAGCATCTCTTACACGATTATATTGCTTGTTATTGTCAATATAAAAATAGACACCTGTCCCAATAGCAGCGTAAACAATTGGTATTTTCCAGTACTTACCATTGTAAGCCTGACCTAAACCAGGTAATATTGCAGAGTAAAAAGCAGCTTTAGATGGAGCCAATGGATCATACGCTTTAACTTGTTTTAAAACAGTTGAGTCGATTATGTCAGCTTTTTCTTTTTTATTTTTCTTCCTTGTTTTTAATACTTTGGTATCAGGTAGGCTTTCTATTTCTACTTTCGTAGAATCAGAGCCTTCTTGCGCAAAAGATAGTGCACAAATGAAACAACATATAATAACAAGTATGTGTGACTTATTTATCACCTTCTACTAACTTTTTAATACGATTAAAATCCTCTTCAGAATGAAACGGAATGGTTATTTTTCCTTTTCCATTACTAGCTACTTTAACGTCTATTTTGTGTCCAAAGTATTCAGAAAAAGCAACGACACCTTTTTTAACATATTTTGGTAATTCTTCTGCTTCTTTTTTAACAGGCGTCTTAACCTCGTTAGTCGTATTGTAGTTTCGTACTAAAGTTTCAGTATCTCTTACAGATAATTTATTGCTAAGTATTTTTTCGTAAATTTCTAACTGTATATTTTGATCTTCTATGTTTATTATAGCACGACCATGACCCATTGATAAAAATCCATCTCTCATACCAGTTTGGATAATTGGATCTAATTTTAATAAACGTAAATAGTTAGCAATAGTACTACGTTTTTTACCAACACGTTCGCTCATTTGCTCTTGTGTTAGTTGGATTTCGTCAATTAAACGTTGGTAACTTAAAGCAATTTCTATTGGATCTAAATCTTGACGTTGTATGTTTTCAACCAATGCCATTTCTAGGCTTTCTTGGTCATTTGCTATTCTAATATAAGCAGGTACAGTTTCTAATCCAATTAATTTTGAAGCACGAAAACGACGCTCTCCAGAGACTAATTGGTAACTTTCAAATCCTAATTTTCTAACAGTAATGGGTTGTATAATACCCAACTCTTTAATAGAAGATGCTAATTCGCGTAAAGCTTCTTCGTTAAAGTTAGTTCTAGGCTGAAATGGATTCATTTCAATAAAGTCTAAATCTAGCTCGACTATATTACCTATTACTTTGTCTGCGTTTTTATCTTTTGCAGATTGTATATCGTTTTCGGGATCTTTTAATAATGCTGAAAGTCCACGTCCTAAAGCCTGTTTTTTGGTTGCCTTCGCCATAAATTAGGAGTTTTTTGTAATAATTTCTTTAGCTAAACTTAAATAGTTACTTGCACCTTTACTAGAAGCATCATAATTTATAATGCTTTCTCCATAACTAGGTGCTTCACTTAGTTTTACGTTACGTTGTATGATGGTTTTAAAAACCATATCGTTAAAATGCTTTTGTACTTCTTCCACCACTTGATTGGATAAGCGTAAACGCGAATCGTACATGGTTAGTAATAATCCTTCAATATCTAATTCTGGATTATGTATTTTTTGAACACTTTTTACCGTATTTAATAACTTACCTAAACCTTCTAATGCAAAATACTCGCATTGGATAGGAATAATTACAGCATCTGAAGCAGTTAAAGCGTTAAGGGTTAATAGACCTAATGATGGTGCACAATCTATAAGTATATAGTCGTAATCATCTTTTATATCCTGTAATGCTTTTTTAAGCATGTATTCTCTTTGGTCCTTATCCACTAATTCAATCTCAATAGCAACTAAGTCAATATGAGCAGGGATTATATCAAGATTAGGTGTATCAGTCTTGACAATAGCTTCTCTTGCTGTATTTGTATGTTCTAATAATTGATAGGTACCAATGTCTACGTTTTCAACATTAACCCCTAAACCAGATGATGCATTTGCTTGTGGATCTGCATCAATTAATAGTACTTTTTTTTCTAGAACACCTAACGATGCAGCTAAGTTAACAGAGGTTGTTGTTTTACCAACACCACCTTTTTGATTGGCAATTGCTATTATTTTACCCATTAATTTGAATTGGTTTTAATTGAAATTTAGCTTTTAACTAAAGCTAAAAGTCCAGCGTAAAAATACAATTATTTATGAGGAAATGAAATGTTAGTTGTTAACACTTAATCAAACTTTAGTGCTAGCAGTTGTAACTATTAGATAATTTGTTGGTTTATAAAATTTAAAACAAAGATTTAGAATGGGTTAGGGCTTTTAACTACTTTGTTTTTTTATGGTTATCTAATTTTTGATATCATTTTATTTTAAACAGAAATAGCTAAGAATATGCTTATTTTTTATAAGTAACTGTTAGTCAGTGTTTAAAAAATCTTTAATTTTAGTATTATAATCTTCACCATAATATTTTAAGAATTTCCCGTTTGGTTTTATGATAATAAATGCAGAACACATTTCGCGCTCAGTAAAAATATTATTTGAGAAGAAACCAGAATCCATGATGAAATTATTTTTCATAGCTACACGATCCATTAAATAAGCATCTTTAGTAAATACAAAAAAATCTGATAAACCTTGACCTCTTGAAACTTTCGAAGACATTTTTATATTAAATTTTTTAAATAATTTGATCCATTTTCACGCATAGAAATACAGTTGTCAGCTTGTTGTCTAAAATGGATTAAAACAGCGTCTTGTGATGAAATTTTATAAGGCAATTCTTGCTCTATTTTTTTACGGATGACTTCATATTCTTTGCTTTCAATTTGCCCATAATACTCTTTAATATAACGTTTGTACTCATTATTAAAAGTTGTATTTATGTTTTCATTTGAAACAATAGAAGCATTTGTGCTACCAATACCATTACTACTTCCGCAAGACACTAGTACTACAAACGTAATTATAGTTATGGATAATTTTTTTAAAAGTCCCATGTGATTCTAATCGATTAAAATCTCTAAAATCTTAATCGCAGCTTCGCTAATTTTAGTTCCAGGTCCAAAAACAGCAACAGCACCAGCATCAAATAAATATTGGTAATCTTGTTTAGGTATAACACCTCCTACAATTACCATAATATCTTCGCGACCATACTTTTTAAGCTCTTCAATAACCTGAGGCACTAATGTTTTGTGTCCAGCAGCTAATGATGACACACCAAGTATGTGTACGTCATTTTCTACTGCCTGTTTTGCGGCTTCATGTGGTGTTTGAAATAACGGTCCAATATCCACATCAAAACCAACATCTGCATAACCTGTAGCTACAACTTTTGCACCACGATCATGTCCATCTTGTCCCATTTTGGCAATCATAATACGAGGTCTACGACCATCTTGCTCTGCAAATTGATCTGCCAATGCTTTTGCTTTTGCAAAAGATTTATCGTCTTTAATTTCTTTACTATACACGCCTGAAAAAGATTTAATTTCTGCTCTATAACGTCCAAAAACAGCTTCTAATGCATCACTTATTTCGCCTAAAGTAGCACGTTCTCTAGCTGCTATTACAGCTAAAGCTAATAAATTTTCTTGACCTGTTTTAGCAGCTTCGGTTAAATTTGATAGCGCTTTATTAACTTGGTCTGTATTTCTTTCAGCTTTAATTTTTTCTAAACCTTCTATTTGTTGTAGACGTACAGTTTGATTATCAACTTCTAAAGTTGTAATTGCATCCTCTTGGTCTAAAACATATTTATTAACACCAACAATTATATCTTGACCAGAGTCAATACGTGCTTGTTTGCGTGCAGCAGCTTCTTCAATACGAAGTTTAGGTATACCAGCTTCAATCGCTTTTGTCATACCTCCAAGTGCTTCGACTTCTTCAATTAAAGACCATGCTTTTTCTGAAATATCATGAGTTAGTTTTTCTACATAAAAACTTCCAGCCCAAGGATCTACTGTTTTTGTAATATTAGTTTCTTCTTGTAAAAATATTTGAGTGTTACGTGCAATACGTGCCGAAAAATCTGTTGGTAAAGCTATAGCTTCATCCAAAGCATTTGTGTGTAAACTTTGTGTACCACCAAATGCAGCAGCTGCTGCTTCAATAGTTGTACGCGCCACATTATTAAATGGATCTTGCTCTGTTAAGCTCCAACCACTTGTTTGACAGTGTGTACGTAAGGCTAAACTTTTTTCGTTTTTAGGATTAAATTGACTTACCATTTTAGCCCAAAGCATTCGTGCAGCGCGCATTTTGGCAATTTCCATAAAATGATTCATACCAATTGCCCAGAAAAAGGATAGTCTAGGCGCAAAGGTGTCAATATCCATTCCTGCATCTAGTCCTTTTTTAATATATTCTAGACCATCTGCTAATGTATAAGCCAGCTCGATATCACAAGTTGCACCAGCTTCTTGCATATGGTATCCCGAAATACTTATACTATTAAATTTAGGCATATTTTTGCTAGTGTATTCAAAAATATCCGATATAATTTTCATTGAAGGCGTAGGAGGATAGATGTAAGTATTACGCACCATAAACTCCTTTAAAATATCATTTTGTATGGTTCCAGCTAATAGTTCTGGTTTAACACCTTGCTCTTCTGCAGCTACAATGTAAAACGCCATTATTGGTAATACTGCACCATTCATAGTCATTGATACAGACATTTTATCTAACGGTATTTGGTCAAATAAAACTTTCATGTCCTCAACAGAGTCTATTGCAACTCCTGCTTTACCAACGTCACCAACTACACGTTCGTGATCGGAATCGTACCCTCTGTGTGTGGCTAAATCAAATGCAACGGATAGTCCTTTTTGACCTGCTTCTAGATTACGTCTATAGAAGGCATTGCTCTCTTCAGCAGTACTAAAACCTGCATATTGGCGTATGGTCCATGGTCTTCTAACATACATTGTGCTATATGGTCCACGAAGGTTTGGAGCTAACCCAGCAACAAAATCTAAATGACTAACCTCTTTTAAATCATCTTTGGTGTATTCTGATTTTACAGGTATGTCTTCAGCAGTTAAAAAAGGCGTGTTAGTTAAAGGCTTAGCACTTTTACTATCTGTTTTTAGCGTTATATGTTGAAGGTCTTTTCTGGACATTGTCTGATTATGTTTGTTGTGTTTAATAAGCTACCATATAAATTTAAAACGTAATTGTTTTAATTATGGTTGTGACCTGTGTGATCTTCTTCCTTTTGTTGCTTTACAGGTGCATTGACAGGTCTTTTATTAAAATCTATTGGTTGATCTTTAGGTTGATTAAGAGATAAGTCTACAGTTGTAAAATCTATTGTATTAAATTTTGAATAAAATAAGTCTAATGCTATAAAGGTCGCTAGGTTTGTGTCTCTAGAATATGACGTATTGCTTCGTAATGGTGGAGCAAATATCTCAGAATTCATGCTATTTGTACTTTTTAAGGCATTTAAAGTTTGTTGTAACCCTTTATCTTTTATACTGTCTATTATACAAGTTATAGCTGTACTATTATAATTTAAATGGTTACCATCCCATAATTCTTGTTTAGATTTTAATACATCATATACCGCTTTGGTATGTGGAGTAACGGTTTGCTCTAAAGCGGTTCTGTTTGAAATATAATTACTTATATATGCTCTGTAAGCTCTTAGTTTATTTTTTGTTTTAGGATCGTATTTATTTACTATATCCTGTTCAAAAGCATACAATGCCTCACTTAATAAATCGTCATATCCAGAGTTGCAATTTACTGCTTTAGGTAGGTCTGCGTATTTAAATTCAGCTAATTTTACTTCAGCTTTCTTACAACTTACATTAAAAGTTATAATCAATACTAAGGCTATTTTAAAAATACGTGTGTTCATAATTAAGTAAAAATTTATTCGGTTTTTAATCTGTTTTGTTCTAAAGTTTCGGCAAGTCTTTTTTCTATGATAGGAATAATTAAAGTTTTTCTTGGGTTAGTTTTTAAAAACGGAAATAACTCTAATTCATCTTTCATTTTATCGTCTTTATTAGGATGTTTATTAGTTCCTAATAATATAATTTTACCATTATCAAACAATTCTTGTTCTTTGGTTGCACTTTCTTTAATTTTTTTCTGAATAAAGCCTTCTTTTAACTGAGCAATAAAACCACCATTAGCTTCAATATCTTTAAATAAGATTAAAGCTTTTTCAGCTAACTGTGTTGTTAAAGTTTCAATATAATAACTACCATCTGATGCATTATTTACAGCGTCAAAATAGCTTTCGTTTTTTAAAATTAAAAGTTGATTACGTGCTATACGCTCTCCAAACTCGTTGTCTTTATGGTAAATGGCATCGTAAGGTAAATTAAATACTGTGTTTGCACCACCAAGTATAGCACTCATGCATTCTGTAGTAGTACGTAACATATTGGTGTTGTAATCGTAAATTGTTTTATTACGTTTGGTAGGAATAGCATTAATAATTAATTGAGCTTGGCAATTGTACTCTGCTGCTAAGGTATTGTATAGCGAGCGTAAGGCTCTAAGTTTTGCAATTTCAAAAAAATAGTTAGTACCAACAGCTGTATTAAAATAAACTTTTTTTAACTCCGCACTATTGTTGGTTTTATCGTTAAAGTATTCATTTAAATGTGCTAATCCGTAAGCTAATTGTTGTACAATTGAAGCACCTGCATTTTGATAAGTCGTGGTATTGACTGTAATTTGATTTGATAAAACAACCGCATTGTTAGTGGTTTCAAACCAATTTCCTGTAGCTGCCAAATGTCCAATAGGGTCAACAATAACTTGTATATTAGAATTTATTGTGTTTAGGTTACTAATATATTCTGAATCTGAAAATAGTAATTCTAATTGTATTTTAGTAGCGTTTAAATCTATATTCTCAAGTGTTTTTAAAGCTGAAGTTTCTTTATTTGGAATTATAAATTTAATGGTTTCTGCACCTCTTTCTATAGCATCTATGGCTTTACGATTAGATGCTTTTTCATTTTGAACAAAAATAATTTGACCAACAGACCATTGTTGTGGTTGTAGTTTTAAAGTATCCAACATTTCATCTTGATGATAAAAAGGACGTACATCAATACCTTCAGTCGTTTTCCAAATTAGTGTATTGTTGTAATCAGCACCTTTTAAGTCTACTTGGATTTTTTGTTTCCAAGCTTTAGATGATACTTTTTCAAATGCAGAAAAAAGGGATTTAGTCATTGTTTTTAATTTTTAAACTGTCTTCATACTCGATGATATAAATATCCTCGTTTTCTTTTTTCATGTAATATTTTTCTCTTGCAAAAGTCTCTAAACCATCTTCTGTACTTAGTTTTTTTATAGCTTTTTTATCTTTTGCAATTTCTTTTTTATAGTAATCTTTCTCGTCTTCCAGCTTGTTGTATTCTTGGTTGACTTCGTGATGACTTATTAATGAGTTGGTGTCAAAAAAAATCATCCATACACCAAAACTGATAAGGATAATTATATATATGTTTTTGTACCACTTCATTGTATTTGTTATTGTAGTTTTTCGTTAATAATAGTCTTAACAATGTCCACTGCTACAGTATTATACTTATTGTTAGGTATTATTATGTCAGCATATTCCATCATTGGTTGTATAAACTGTTGATGCATTGGTTTTAGTGTATTTTGGTATCTTGCTAAAACCTCGTCTATATCTCTTCCGCGTTCAGTGATATCTCGTTTTAATCTTCTTATTAATCGTTCGTCGCTGTCTGCATGAACAAATATTTTAATATCAAACATTTCTCTTAGCTCAGGATGTGTTAGTATCAAAATACCTTCCACTATCATAACTTTTCTTGGTTTTGTTTTGATGGTGTCTCCTGTTCTGTTGTGTTTTACAAATGAATACACAGGTTGTTCTATGATTTGTCCATCTTTTAAATCTTTTAGATGTTGTTCTAACAAATCAAAATCTATGGATCTTGGATGGTCAAAGTTGATTTTGATTCGTTCGTCATACGACAAGTGACTTGTATCTTTATAATACGAATCTTGAGAAATTATCCCAACTTCGCCTTCAGGCAACTGATTTAAAATTTGATTAACAACTGTTGTTTTTCCACAACCAGTACCTCCTGCAATTCCAATTATAAGCATATTCTATTATTAAATCTTTGGTGACAAATTTAATAATTCTAAGTTATCTAATTGGTATTTTTATAACGTATTAATTTGGTAAATTGTTATTGTGTAAGTCTTGCTGAAATTTTTTTATAAACTTTAGCTTTAGAATAAAAAATAAAGTGAAATGTTTTATAATTTTAGAATAAATTTTTAAGGTTAAATCATTGATTTTTAATATGTTTTGATGTTGTAGTCCTGTGTGTTTAGAATTTTAATATTTTTTCTGGTTTTAGTTAAAAGAAAAAATGTATATTTGCACCTCCAAAAAGGAAACCCTTTGCGGGAATGATAATCAATTCGGGGTGTAGCGTAGCCCGGTTATCGCGCCACGTTTGGGACGTGGAGGCCGCAGGTTCGAATCCTGCCACCCCGACCAAAAAAAGCTTCAGTTTTACTGAAGCTTTTTTTTTATTCTAATTTTATATAATTCTCTGAATATATTCTTGATCCATTCTCGTCCAATTCTACTTGACTAAATCTATTTTTTGAAAGTATTAGTTCGTATTCAAAGGTTTTTCGAAGTTTCATGATATTATCCATAGTTAATGATCCATATTCAACATGTTCCGTTAGAATATTATCATTAATGTTGTATCTACCAAAAGCAAACCATTCGGTTGAATCTGCAGGTCTTTTTTTACTCCACATAAATTTTCCATCGGTAAACAATTTAATTTGTTTTTGATTGGCATTGGAGATTGTGGAATCTTTGATTTTATCGTTGACATAGTTATAGAAACTTACTAATTGCCAGGCACCTTGAAGATTTTTACTTTTATTGTCTGTTTTAATTTCTGTAAAATCCTTTGTGCTGGTTTCGCGATTTATGTCACTATTATTATTACAAGAAAATAATAATAGCAGAATTACTGAAAGTAGTATTGTGTTTTTCATAATTCGTTAATTAAGTTGTTGATTTACTACAATTTACGAAAAAATAATGAAAACTTTTTTGTTAGTACAGAATATATTTAAACCATATTAAAACCATTTGAAAAAGAAACCAGAAATTAATACTGCCACGACAAGCAATAGTAATATTATTGCTACAAAGCCACTTGTTAATTTAGTTGTTTTGTCTTTTTGTAAAATGTAATCTTTTCTATCTTCGTTTTTATCTTTTATTAAACTCATATTTTAGTTTTATTTGTTAATGTATACTGTTTTTGTATTTACAAATTCTAATATTCCTTCTTTTGATAATTCTCTACCGTAACCTGAGGCTTTTGTTCCGCCGAAAGGCAATCTAGGATCAGATTTTACCATTTCGTTTATAAATAAAGCACCATCAGGGATTTGACTGATATTATCATAAATGCCATCAATATCTTCTGTGAAAATCATTGTGCCCAAACCGAATCTAGAATTTTTAGCTAGCTGTAGAGCATCTTGTTTATCCTTAGCTTTAATTATTGCTGCTACAGGTCCAAAAGTTTCTTCATCAAAAACTGGCATTCCAGGCGTAACATTAGTAATTATAGTTGGTTGGTATTTTGCTTTTTCTCTGGTATTACCATAGTGCACAGTTGCGCCTTTTTTTAATGACTTGGTTACTTGTTTTTCTAATTCTTCAGCTAAATCTTCTCTTGCCATGACGCTCATATAGGTGTCTTTGTCTTCAGGGTTACCATATTTTAAAGCTTTTACCTTTTTAGTGAATTGCTCTAAAAATGTGTCATAAATTTTTTCTGTAACAATAAACCGTTTCGCAGCAATACAACTTTGACCATTATTTTGCATTCTGGCGCTAACCATTGTGTCTAAATATTTATCTAAATTTGCGTCATCTAATACAACACAAGCATTATTACCACCTAATTCTAATACAGTTTTTTTAAGGCTTTTTCCAGCAACAGCTGCTATACTTTTTCCTGCTTTTTCGCTACCAGTAAGTGTCACAGCTTTTACTATATCGTTTTGGATTACCGCTTCTAAATCCTTGTGGTTAATTAGTAAAGCTTGAAAACATCCTTCAGGATAACCTGCATCGATAAATAATTTTTGTATCGCAATTGCTGTACCTGTTGAATTTGATGCATGTTTTAAAAGCCCCACATTACCAGCTGTCAATGTTGGAACAGCAAATCTAAAAACTTGCCAAAAGGGGTAATTCCAAGGCATTATGGCTAATATTGTACCTAAAGGGTCGTAGCTTATAAAACTTTCTGAAGCTTCAGTTTTAATGATTTGATCAGATAAAAAGATGTCTGCATTAGCAATGTAAAAATCACAAAGTACAGCACATTTTTCAATTTCGGCAATACCTTGTGCTATCGGTTTTCCCATTTCGGTTGCCATTAATGTGGCATAATCTTCTTTATTTTCTTCTAATAGATTAGCTAAATTTTTTAATAATTTGGTCCTGTTAGGAATTTCGGTTTGGCTCCAAGTTTCAAACGTTGTGTTTGAAACAGTTAATATATTAGAAATTTCTTCTGGCGTGTGATAATTATATTTATTAATTACGTCACCTGTATGCGGATTAGCTGTGATTATTTGCTTTTTCATTGGTTTTATTTTTTGTTAAAATTATAAATAATCCATAGTAATTTATGGTTTAAATCTTATTTTAACATAGATTTATCAATTTATTTAAAGTTTTATTAAGAATAATTAAACGCTTATATTTTATCTTTGTTTCAGGCTGATACAAACCGTCAGTATAATTATTAACCATAAAAAAAAATAAAATGAGCAAGAACACAAATACAGCGTTAGGACTATTATTAGGAGGAGCAATTGGAGCAACTTTAGGAATATTATTTGCACCAGATAAAGGTGTCAATACAAGAAAAAAACTTAAGGACGACGCAATTGCTACTAAAGATAAATTAGCAGATAGTGCTTTACATTTAAAGGATCAAGTAGCTAGTACCATAACGTCACAAAAACATAGTTTAGATTCTCAGTTAGAAACTGTAATTTCTGATGCTAGTTATAAAGCAGACGATGTAATTACTACGTTAGAAAGTAAATTAAAAGATTTAAAAGCGAAGAATAAAAAACTTCAAAAATAGATGACTGTTTTTGAATCCATACAAGATACCTCGAATCAAGCGATTGATAAAGGTGAAGAATATTTAAAAAAATCCCATGAGTATTATAAGCTAAAGGTTTTTCAGCAATTGACAATGTCAATTAGTTTAGTTTTAAAATCATTATTAATTGGTGGATTAATACTTATAGGATTTGTTTTTGTAGCTGTTGCTGGAGCAATTGCTATAGGTAACATGTTAGATAGTTTTTCACTTGGCTTTTTAATTGTCGGTCTTATTTTTATTTTATTTTCTGCAGTTATTTATTTAATAAGAAAACAGATAAATAGTAAGGTTATTCAATCACTGTCAAAAACATTTTTTGAATAATGATGAAACAATATAAAACAGAACACGATTTAGAGAATGACCTAAAAAGACTTAGTCTTGAAAAGCAAATTGCATGGGAAGAATTAAAATCTATTAAAGGAGACTTTAAAGAAGCTGTGCAACCTCCAAATTGGTTACAAACAGGTTATAAAATGTTTACAAAATTTGGAATGATGATGTTATTCAAAAAAATAATAAAATAATCTAACCATTAAAAATCAACCAATGACCATATTTGAATCCATAAGAAAAGACCATGATACCCAAAGGGAGTTACTAGATCAGTTGGTAAAAACTACAGGAGATAGTAAACAACGAGATAAAATATATAAGCAGTTAAAAAATGAATTAAATATTCATGCAGAAGCGGAAGAACGTCATTTTTATAAACCACTTATAAGTAATGACATGATGCAGGAAAAAGCTAGACATGGTATTGCCGAGCATCACGAAATTGACGAATTGTTAGAGCAATTGGATGATACGGAATATAGCTCTTCAGCTTGGCTTAAAATAGCTAAAGATCTTAAAGAAAAAGTAGAGCATCATCTAGAAGATGAAGAACACAAGTTTTTTCAGTTGGCAGGAAAAGTTTTTAATGACACCCAAAAAGCAGCATTAGCCAAAGATTATAGATCGTATATGGATACTAATTTATAGATTTATAAGTGAAAGCTTTGCATACAGATATTTACAATCAAATTCTTTTACAACCAGAACAGGTTATAGAAGAATTTGATTTGGTTTATACCAATCCTTCTCATTTAAAGATAATTAGAGAACGCTTAGATGATGACTTTATTTTTAAACTTAAAAATAGAGTCATCAAGGAGGCAAATGAAATAAACAGATTTAAACAGTTGGTTATTCCTCCAGCGTGGAATAATGTAAAAATTTCTCAGTTAGAAAACGGTCACCTACAAGTGGTAGGTCGTGATGCTAAAAATAGAAAACAATATAGGTACCATCCTAAATGGAATAAAATTAGAAATCAAACCAAATTTTATAAAATGTATCTTTTTGGGCAACAGTTACCTAATATAAGAGCACAAGTAGAGGTTGATTTGGACCAAACTACATGGACGCAAACCAAAGTATTAGCATTGATTGTAAGATTAATGGAAGAAACACATATACGGATTGGTAACACACAATATGCTAAACGTAATGAAACCTATGGTCTTACTACATTAAGGTCAAAACATGTAAATACTTTTAAGGATAAAATTCAGTTTGAGTTTGTTGGTAAAAAAGGTAAAGCGCACAAAGTTTCTATTAGAAATAAAAAGCTAATAAAATTAGTTAATAAATGTGAAGAAATTCCTGGTTGGGAGTTGTTTCAGTATTACGATGCTAATGGGGAAAAACAAAAGGTTGATAGTGCTATGTTAAATAAGTATTTACAGGATTTAAGTGGGACGCTTTTTACTGCAAAAGATTTTAGAACATGGGCTGCAAGTATAATTTGTTTTGAAACCTTAAAGGAATTAGGATACACAGAAGATCCAAAATTAAATAAGGAACATATTTTACACGCCATGGATGTTACATCAAGTCAATTAGGAAATACAAGAAATGTCTGTCGTAAATATTATATACATCCTGCAATTATTAAAAACTACGAAGAAGGTACCATTGTCAACTATTTTGAATCTCCTAAAAAAAAGAAACAAATTTTAAGTCACTTCACACCCATGGAAAGCGCTTTAATGCGACTTTTAAAATCATATCAGCCAGAATTTTAATTGGGATTTCTTAATAACGTCTTAAATAGCAGTGTGCTTATGTTAAGTGCAGTTAAAGTCTTTGTAAATGCGTGTTAAACAGTATTATATATGGTTGCATAAATTGTAAATTTGAATAATATTTAAAACAATTAATTATGCGCTGGACTATTTTTTTTATAATTCTTGCATTTATATCAGCTATTTTTGGTTTTGGTGATCTAGCAGGAAACTTAGCATTTTTGGCTAAGCTGTGTTTTTTTGTATTTGTAGCTTTATTTATTGGTACAGTTTACAAGTTTATATCAGAACATTAAAAACTTATAAATTAACTATTAGTACCTAAAAGCTGTCTTACTTGAGATGGTGTTTCAATTTTATAAAATTTATCTTCAATTACTAATATAGAATTAGCAAGTACTTCTGGATTATTTTGTATTACTTTAATCCAATCCTCATCCGTTAATACCGCTTTATTATCATAATTTTTAGTAAAATCTGGATGCTCCTTATTTATTAATTCAGCTACAGCTATATTTAATTTAGCAGCAATTTCTATCCATTGAGTGTCAGAAACTTTAGTTTTTGAAATATCAATTGTTAACGTTTTTTTTACACTATCTTGAATGTACGCTAATGTTTGTTTATCTACATTAGAGTTAGAATTATAGTAAAATGTATTTTTATTAGTGTTGGTCGCTATCACACCCATTGGTTTTTAAAATTAAATTAGAGTTTCAAGTTAGAATATTTCAAATAAAGTTTTCTTAAAAAAAAGAAAAAAAATAGACTATAAGAACTCTTTATTCTTTAATAATAACTTTTAATAAGTCTAGTGTAAGTTTTCTTATAAAAATTCTACTTTTGTAGAAGATAAAAATGAATATAATATGTCAGAGAATATAGAAAAAGTAAAATGTTTGATAATAGGTTCTGGACCTGCAGGATATACAGCAGCAATATATGCAGCAAGAGCTAATATGAAACCTGTTTTATACCAAGGAACACAGCCTGGTGGACAATTAACAACTACAAACGAAGTTGAGAATTTTCCTGGTTATCCAGATGGTATTACTGGTCCAGCAATGATGATGGAGCTACAAAAGCAAGCTGAACGTTTTGAAACAGATGTTAGAGATGGTTGGATTACTATGGTAGATTTTTCTGGAGATGTACATAAAGTATGGGTTAATGGTGAAAAAGAAATCCACTGTGATACCGTAATTATATCAACTGGAGCAAGTGCTAAATATTTAGGTTTAGAGTCTGAACAAAAATATTTAAAACTAGGAGGTGGAGTTTCTGCTTGTGCTGTATGTGATGGTTTTTTCTACAGAAATCAAGAAGTGGTAATTGTGGGAGCAGGAGATAGTGCTTGTGAAGAAGCACATTACTTATCAAAATTATGTACTAAGGTAACCATGTTAGTTAGACGTGATGAGTTTAGAGCGTCTAAAATTATGGCTGAACGTGTTAAAAATACTAAAAACATAGAAATCCTTTATAATACCGAAACGGAAGAAGTTATTGGTGACGGTCAGGTTGTAACAGGTGTTAAAGTTTTAAATAATCAAACAAAGCAATCACACTTAATTCCAGCAACTGGATTTTTTGTGGCAATTGGACACAAACCTAATACAGATATTTTTAAAGGCTTTTTAGATTTAGATGAAACAGGTTACATTATTAATGCTAAACCAGGAACCTCTAAGACAAATATAGACGGTGTTTTTGTTAGTGGAGATGCTGCAGACCATGTGTACAGACAAGCTATTACAGCTGCAGGTACAGGATGTATGGCAGCTTTAGATGCAGAACGTTATTTAGCAGCTAAAGATTCTTCTTTTGAGGTTAGCACTTCTACTTATAACTAGTATTTAAATTTTAAAATAAAAAAAAACCGAAGCAATTGCTTCGGTTTTTTTTATTCATATATTTTTGGAATACAATAGTCTTATTTTTTCTTTAAAATAGCATTATCCTCAAAGGTTTCAATTGTGATTTTAGAGCTTCCAAAGATTTCTATTATTGAAGATCCTGAGGCTTTTACCACTAATTCTCCACTAACATCTACGTAAGCTTCAGCTCTATTTTCTGTAGTTACAGTTGCGTTTTTTGATGTTAAATTTTGGCCATTAAAATCCGTCGAGTTATCAGCATTTAATATTAAATTAGCTGTATCACCTTCAATTTTTGCATCCGCACTCTCTAACATATCAACGACTATTTTAGACGCGTTAATTAATGCTTCAACCTTACTGCTTCCGTTTAGCTCTAAAGTAGCAGCTTTTGCAGTAATATTTAATTCAGCTTTAGCTTTATCATTATTTATTAATTTAAATAAATTACTGTCTATTGTTAAGTAAGCTTCTGTACTACTAGAGATTGTTAATGTTAGGTCATCAAATTTTAAGCTAGATTTAGAGCTGATTTCTGCATCCTCCTTAAGCTCGATAGTATTTAAAAGCGAATTATAAAATATGGTTATTTCAAGTTTTTTTTCTTGCAATCTTGCAGTTGTTTTTAAACTTAAGGTGTTATCCTGAGATATTATTTTAATGTAATTATGTAAGTTTTCGTCTGTAGTAATTTCAATTCTAGTAGAATCTGCTTGTACTAAATTAACTTCAAAGTCTTCTGTTAAAACTAAACGCTGAAAAGCATTGACAGGAGTGGATACTTTGGTAAGGACACGACTACCTTTAACCTTTTCTTTTTTTTGTGCAAACGTAAATGTAGTTGCAAGAAGAAATAATATTGTAAGTAATTGTTTTGACATTTATGTATTTTGATTTGTTAGTACAAATATAAGCAAAAACCATCCCAAACTTGATTAAAGCTTGAGATGGCTGGTTTTTTTGATGAATTTTTGATAAAATTATCCGTCCTGTTTAAAATAAAATAGACACGATGGAGGTTATTAGGTACTCGATTAATGTGATCATAATGGTTAGTTTTTGATTTGATTGATGATTATGGTTTAATTTTGATCTTTATTATTGGTTATATTAATTCCGTCTTCTTCATTAATAGTGACTTTTACGTTTTTTGTACTTGCTTTTGCACCTTCGTCGTTAATAATAACATCCATAGTGTCTGTTTTTGCCACTATACCTTCTTGGTTTACAACAATGGTTGAGGTGTTGTCGTTATCTGAAGCCATGTCATTATCGTCGTCACAATCCAAACATTCTAATTTAGCACGTTTTACTAGTAAAAAGTGTTCTTCCATTCCGTTATTTAAAATATCGTTATAATAATGACTGTTGTTTCTGTGGTAATTATAAGTACTTTCTTCAGCAAATAATACGCTTCCTTCTGGTAGATAAATCGTTAGTTCTACTTCTTGATCTCTTGAAATGTCATTATTAGATACCGTAAAGTAGTTGTCTAATATTAAGTTGTTGTTATTTAAAGTGTAATTATAGCTTATGTTTTTTGCTCTGTCTTTAGCTTTACTGTAGCTGCTTCCTCTAGCAGATTTATCCACTCTAAGTTTAGCAACACTATCTTTAGTAGACTTAACAATTAGTCTGATCCCTTGAGAAAACACAACCTCGTTTCCGTTATCGTCGTCAGCACGTTGTAATCCATAATCACGTCTAAAACGTTCAGCAAAGGTGTCGTTATAGTTCATGCTAATCACTAAGGTATCATTAGTTTTAATGTTTGCTAATTGTTCTGTTTTAATGTCTGCAGCTTTTTCTTTATAGCTTAAGCCTTGTCTTGTACCAATAATGGCTAAGCCAATTATTGCCATAATCCATAATCCAATTAAACTATATTTAGCAACACTACCCATTGGTTTTAGGTTGTTTACTAATATTTTTAAGCCTAAGTAAATAAAGAAAATAATTGGGATAACAGATACTATAAATATTAAGACTGGAAATAACCAAAAAAGCCCATCACCATCATTGAATGTTCTAACATAATCTGTGGTAAAAAAGCCAAAATCGGCATTAAAAAAGGTTCCAAATATTAAACCAATTGCTAAAGCTATGATACCAGCAACGCATGATACTACAAGTGCAATACCAATAAATTTAGAAAATATTTTAAATAAAGATGAAATAACGTTTCCTAAACCTCCAAAAAAGGATTTACTACTAGATTTGATCTTATTTGTATCTATCTTTTTTACCGAATCTGATATGTTGTCTGACGCCTGTCCAAACCCTTCTTTAAACTTGTCCGCATGTTTTTGAAAATCTATGTTTTTTACATTCTCTGATACGCTGTCAAATCCGTCTCTAATTTTTTTTTCAATATTAGAAATAGTAACTTCCTCTCCAGTCATGTTTAATTTATCAGCAGTCGTGGTTGCTTCTGGAATAAAAATCCATAATAATATGTACAAGAAAATACCAGTACCAGCTCCAAATACTAAAAGTATCCAAACTAATCTTACCCAAATAACATCAATATTAAAGTAGTGTGCTAATCCAGAACAGACACCACCAACATAGCTGTTTTCTGTATCTCTAAATAGTTTTTTAGCATTACTGTTTTTAGATCTTGATGAAGCATGGCTTTTTGGAGTAGGTTCGTCCTCAAATATTTCGTCATCTACCAAATAATCTTCTGGTTGTCCCATGATGGTAATAACATCCTCAACTTCTTTATTACCAATAACTTGTCGGTCTGTTTTCATGCGTTCAGAAAACAACTCTGCAATTCTAATTTCTATATCAGCGATAATTTCAGAACGACCTTGAGAGTCTGTAAATGAACGTTTTATAGCCTCAAGATAACGCTGCAGTTTTAAGTATGCATCTTCATCGATATGAAAAAATATACCTGCTAAATTTATATTGACTGTCTTATTCATTTTTAGTTGATTTAATTGATGTTACTATATTTACTGCATTTTGTAATTCGTTCCAAGTCGTGGTTAATTCTTTTAAAAAAAGATGACCTGTTTCTGTCAATCCGTAATACTTACGTGGTGGTCCAGAGGTGGATTCTTCCCAACGATAGTTAAGTAATCCAGCATTTTTAAGTCGTGTTAGTAAAGGGTATATTGTGCCTTCAACAACTAATAATTTAGCGTCTTTAAGTGTTTCTAATATTTCGGCAACGTATGCATCTTCGTCCTTCAAGACTGACAAGATGCAGTATTCCAGAACACCTTTGCGCATTTGTGCTTTTGTGTTTTCTATCTTCATAATTCTGTAAGATGTTTCATAATTAAACTGTTCGTTTTTTGATGATTTGATTGATTGATGATGTGTGTTATTTGATAAATTTTATTGTAAATGGATATTTGTATGCTTGACCATCTCTTGCTTTTAGACTTGCATTAATTATAAAAATAATTTCTAATATAAAACCAAATACAGCCAGTAGTCCAATGCTACCACCAATATAAAATAGAGGTGACGGTTTGGTAAGATTAATATTAATGCCTTCAAAAGCCTGAAAATCTAATAAGTCTAAATGGTTAAATAAAGTGAAAGCAAAAAACGGTATACATAATGTGCCTATGATTACAGCATATAATAAAATGCTAAACTGAAAATTAATAGCTTGTTTACCATGAGCATCAATAAACTCTGATTTATCTTTATTAGCAACCCATAATACTATTGGAGCTATTAAATTTCCGAAAGGAAATATAAACCTAGCAAAAGTTGATAAATGAATAAATGTTGCTAGATTTTTTTGATGACTGGTAACCATAATTCAAAAGTATATAATAGTTTCTTATGCAAATATATATCTTTAAAAAGGTATTATGCAATACAAAGTACTAAAAATTAACATTTTTTTAACATAGTGTAATGTCAATTATTTTCGATAATTTAGCTAAAAATTGAATATATAATGAAGATAACTCCTAGTAAACTCAACACCTTTACAATACTTAAGTTACCATCAGCTTTTTTGTGTGGTGTTAGAACAAAAGTTTTAAATGATAGACAATGCGTAACAACTGTAAAGCATAGATGGTTTAATCAAAACCCTTTTAATTCTATGTTTTGGGCTGTTCAAGGTATGGCTGCGGAATTTGCAACTGGTGCCATGATGATGATGAAAATACAAGAAACAGGTAAAAAAGTATCCATGTTAGTCACCTCTAATAATGCCACGTTTACTAAAAAGGCGACAGGCAGAATTACCTTTGTGTGTAATGATGGTTTAAAAGTAGATCAAGCATTACAAAATGCTATAAAAACTGGAGACGGTCAAACTATTTGGATGCAGGCTATTGGTACTAATGCTGATGGAGTAGTAGTATCAACATTTAATTTTGAATGGTCTATTAAAGTAAAAAGCTAAACTCCAATTGTAACAAATTGTACAATTAAGCAACATATAATAAATTAAAACTTTACAAATATGTATCCAAAAGACGAATTACCTCAAAACAGTTTAAATGCACATGACATAGATTATAAAATTTATGGCGAAGAAATGCAATATGTAGAAGTAGAACTTGATCCGCAAGAAGGCGTTATTGCAGAAGCAGGAAGCTTTATGATGATGGATGATGGTATTAAAATGGAAACCATATTTGGTGATGGCTCTCAAAACGATTCTGGTTTTTTAGGAAAAATATTTGGAGCAGGAAAACGATTGTTAACTGGAGAAAGTTTGTTTATGACAGCATTTTACAACAACTTGACAGGAAAGCGTAAAGTAAGTTTTGCATCACCTTATCCTGGAAAAATTGTAGCTATTGATTTGCTGGAATACAAAGGTAAGTTTATATGTCAAAAAGATGCTTTTTTATGTGCAGCTAAAGGTGTTAGTGTAGGTGTAGAATTTAGTAAAAAATTAGGTCGTGGTCTTTTTGGAGGCGAAGGTTTTATAATGCAAAAATTAGAAGGAGACGGATTAGCTTTTGTACATGCAGGAGGAACTTTAGCAAGAAAAGTATTGCAACGAGGAGAGACATTAAGGGTTGATACAGGATGTATAGTTGGCTTTACTCAAGACGTGAATTATGATATAGAGTTTATTGGAGGTATTAAAAATACCGTTTTTGGTGGTGAAGGTTTGTTTTTTGCAAAATTAGAAGGTCCAGGCGTCGTATATATACAATCGTTACCATTTAGTAGGTTAGCAGGACGTGTATTGCAAAGTGTACCAAGAGGAGGGAAAAGCAAAGGCGAAGGTAGTATTCTTGGTGGTTTAGGAGACTTATTGGATGGTGATAATCGCTTCTAAGTAAATAATTTTAACGTGTTTTTAACTGTTAAAATTTTGGATACATCAATTTTGAACCTGTTTTTTTGCTACCTTTAATCGAAACTTTTAAACCGTTTGCCTATAGCATACTATTACTTTTTATTTAACTAAACCTAATAATTAATTATGGCAAGAGCAATGTTTGAGTACACTAAAACTGTACTGCAAAAAGTTAGTTTTGATACCACGTTGTTTTGCAAAGAAGTCCAAAAAGCCTTAGAGCGACTTTTACCATATGAGGTAGAAGAGCTTAAAGTGTATATTGAGTCTTTAGTACAGCAAAACCCAAAATTAGACCAATGTTTAATATATCTAAACACTTAAAAATATAAAACTAAAAAGCGACCAACAGGTCGCTTTTTTTATATAAATAACTTAAGTAATGTTATAAATTTGAACTAAATGATATAACTTTGCAAAAATTATTTTTTCTGAAAAAGCTGTTTACAATATTATTGTTTTTATCCTTTGCAATACGTCCTATGTATTACGTTGGTTATGTGGCCTATTTTCAGTTAAATATAGATTACATTATAGATACCTATTGTGTTAATAAAGAAAAACCACAATTAGCTTGTAATGGTAAATGTCATTTAGCAAAACAATTGCAATCACCAATAAGTGATGATAATGATAGTAAAGCTATAACTACTTTGGCAGAATCTTTTTTTCCTGTATTTTACTCGGAATACCACTATACTCTAGACGCTTCTTCTCTAATGTTTTTTAATCAAAAAAATATAACGATTTATAACCAAAGGTATTCTTACAACTTTGATTATTTTCATTTTAAACCTCCAATAGTATAATTTTTTATTTTTCGGCTTAAGCCAAAACAGGCTTAATTACATTCTATTTAAATAAAAAATAACAATACAAATGAAATTATTAAAATACACATTTGCACTATTAGCGTGTGCAATATTTACAGCATGTTCATCAGACGATGATAATAATCAACCAGAAGATTTAACAGGACAAACAGGTGTTATTACACTCAAGTATGACAATGGAGTTGGTGATCAGGATTTTATATTTGGTACCACTTACAATAAATCTAATTCAGAATCTTTTAAATTAGAAACGTTAAAATACATGATTAGTAACGTAAGATTTACGGATTCTAATGGTAATATTTTTGAATATCCAACAGAGGATAACGTTTTTATTATCAACGAGCTTGATGGTAATAACGCAGGCGAAATCTTTGTGACATTAGAAGGTGTGGACGCAGCAGATTACGTATCTGTTACTTTTGGTGTAGGGATTGACCAAGACAGATTTGCTTTAGGTGCAGCAGGTCAAGGTACTTTTTTAGACTATGCAACAGACCAAGGTATGATGTGGAGTTGGGCTTCGGGATATAAATTTATAAGATTAGATGGTACCTATTCTACAAGTGCAGTGTCTGACCAACCATTAGCAGTGCATATGGGAAGCGTTGGGACAGCATTAGATAATTATAAGGAAGTAACGTTAAGTTTTCCAAATACAGTTTTGGTTAGAGCAGATAAAACACCAGAAGTACATATTAAGGCAGATATAGCTAAAGTTTTTGATGGTACAACAACAGCTAATTTTGCTGATGGTTATGATCAAGTACATACAGATGTTAATGAGACACCAATAATCGCAACAAACATAGCTACAATGTTTGAGGTACATCACGTACATAACGATTAAAACTTATCTAATAACACCATTAAAGTCTAAGTGATTTTAATGGTGTTTTAAATCTCATTATTATGAAAAAGTTAAGCCTTATAATTTTGGGCTTGGTTACACTGTTTGCGTGTTCTAATAGTACAGATACAGCAAACTATGTTCCCATACCTTTACAGTTAGATTTGCCATCCAATTTTCCAGATATAACTTATAATTTGGATAATAATCCCATAACAGACGCTGGTTTTGAACTGGGTAAAAGACTATTTTACGAAGGTAAATTATCCTCTAATGGTGCAATAGCTTGTGCTTTTTGTCATGAGCAAGCTTTTGCTTTTACACACCATGGACATAATTTAAGTCATGGTGTAAATGGAGGAATTGGTTTAAGAAATGCACAACCTATCCAAAATTTAGCTTATCAAACATCCTTTATGTGGGATGGTGCAGCATCGCATTTGGATTTGCAACCTATACTTCCTATTACTAGCGAGTTAGAAATGGGTGAAACCTTATCCAATGTTATTGTAAAATTACAACAGGACAGTTATTATCAAGAGCAATTTGCTAAAGCATTTGATGGAGGAGAAGTCAATACGGAAAACATGTTAAAAGCATTGTCTCAATTTATGTTAATGATGATTTCTTCTAACTCTAAGTACGACAAGTATGTTAGGCAAGAAGATAATGTTACATTAACAACAACAGAGTTGGATGGTCTAAATACGTTTCAAAATAAGTGCTCAAGCTGTCATGCTTCAGACCTTTTTACCGATCAAACCTTTAGAAACAATGGTTTGCCAATTAATCCACAATTAAACGATAAAGGACGTTTTAATATACTAGAAAACCCAGAGGATTTGTATAAGTTTAAAGTGCCAAGCTTACGTAATGTAGAGGTGTCTTATCCTTATATGCACGATGGACGTTTTTCTACCTTAGAAGTCGTCTTAGATTTTTACAATTCTGGTATTGTGGATAATGGTAATGTGGATGCGTCATTACAAAAAACAGATGGGACTTACGGTATCTCACTTTCAGCATACGAAAAAGAGAGTTTAATAGCTTTCTTAAAAACATTAACCGATAATCAATTTTTAGAAGATGAGCGTTTTGCAGAATATTAAATATTTAATAATAGGAGTCGTTTTATTTAGTGTCGCTAAAGCGGAAGCACATAATCCCGTAAACCCTTGTAATAAACATGAACCATTTCAGGTATTGTGTGATTTATGTGGCTGCTCTACAAGTAGCGGAAGTTTTGGTTTTGGAACTTTAAGCAATGCTAACTTTGTTGGTTTAAGATATATTTATCAAAATTTTGAGTCTAAAAACGGGATTTTTGAAAACTCTCCAATAAGCAAGGAAACCTTTAATACCATACAATTATGGGCTCAAATACCAATTAATGATTCTTTTTATGTCACTACAAGTCTACCATATCAAGATTTGACAAGAGACTTTAATAACGTAAAAGAAAATTTAAACGGATTAGGAGATGCAAGTGTTATAGGATGGTACAAACACGTGTTTTATAAAAAGAAAGATGAAAACGTCGTAGACTTTAATCCTAATAAAGAACCATCAGGTCATAGTCTGCAGTTTGGTTTAGGTGTTAAATTACCTACAGGCCAGTTTGAACAAAGATTAGCAGATAATATTAATCCTGGATTTCAAGTTGGTACAGGTAGTGTTGATGGTGTTTTTTCTTTAGGTTATAATTATGGAAGTGATAAATTTGGTGTCAATACGCTACTTAGTTATTATTTAAAAGGCGAAAATAAAAATGACTACCAATTTGGGGATCAATTTAGTTATGCAGTAAACTTTTTTACTGCAATTCCGCGACAAAAAATGAATATCATGCCATTTGTTGGACTTTCAGGAGATGTATATGATTCTATTACACAATACGACGAAACGTTAAGAGATACAGATGGAGATATTTTAAACTTTAGCTTTGGATCCGAGTTGGCTATCGAAAAATTTATCTTTGGAGCTAGCTACACATTACCAGTTAGTCAAAACTTATTTGGTGATAATGTACAGTCCAAACAGCGATTGTCCGTTTATGTCAATTTTGCTCTTTAAAAAAAAGCGACCATTTGGTCGTTTTTTTTTATTTTTATTATTTAGATATAGGACTAATTATTTGCACGTTTTGAAAAGCAATAGCACCTCTAACAATACCAGAAATCACGTCTTGCATTGCTTCAATAATTTGCATTTTAAGCTCGCTTTTATGATATATTAAGCTAACTTCTCTTGCAGGTGAAGGTTCTGTAAAATAATGTAGATTCTTTTTATCTCTATCATTTAAGTCTAAGGTATGTAAATAAGGCATTAATGTCATGCCTAGACCTTCGTTAGATAATTTAACCAAAGTTTCTATACTACCACTTTCTATTTGAAACTTATCATCACTATGGTTTTTAAAAGCCTTACATAAATTAATAACACCATCCCTAAAGCAATGACCATCTTCTAGTAAAAGCATGTCATCTATTTCTAAGTCAGAGGTTTCTAACTTTTTCTTGTTTTTTAACCTGTGATTTTGTGGTACGTAAGCAACAAATGGTTCAAAATATAGGACGCGTTCTTTAATATTTTCGTTTTCTAAAGGTGTTGCAGCAATTGCAGCATCTAAATGACCATCGTTAATTCTAGATATTATTTCTTCGGTAGTTAACTCTTCAATTTTAAGTTTAACCTTAGGATATTTTTTAACAAAATTGGTTAAAAACATAGGTAATAATGTTGGCATAACGGTTGGGATAATACCAATCTTAAATTCGCCACCTATATAACCTTTCTCTTGATCTACAATATCTTGGATTCTGTAGGATTCATTAACTATATTTCTAGCTTGGGTTACTATTTTTTTACCTACTTCTGTTAACTCTATTGGTTTTTTACTTCTATCAAAAATTAAAACATCTAATTGATCTTCTAATTTTTGTATTTGCATACTTAATGTTGGCTGTGTTACAAAGCACTTTTGAGCTGCTTTTGTGAAATTTTGATTTTCTGCAACAGCAAGTACATAGGATAATTGAGTTATTGTCATCGATATAGTTTAAGACTATAAAAATATAAAATCTATCAATAAAACTTATATATTAATTGGTTTATTTAGTTGTAAATTTGGTTAAACAAATAAATAACAATACTATGACTTACAATAGCTTAGGACTAGACACAAAAAAAACTAAAGAATTAGCAGATCAATTAAATCAATTACTGGCTAATTTTCAGATATATTATCAAAACTTAAGAGGAATCCACTGGAATATTAAAGGTAAAAACTTTTTTGGGTTACATGTTAAGTTTGAAGAGTTATACACAGATGCAAACATGAAAGTAGATTTAATTGCAGAGCGTGTTTTAACTTTAGGAGAAACACCATTGCATACTTTTGAAGACTACGTTAAAATAGCTAAAGTACCAGTAGGACATAATGTATCTAAAGATGAAAACGCTGTAGCTTTAATTGTAACATCTTTAACAGAATTATTAAAATTAGAACGTGACATTTTGGATGCTTCTGGAGATGCAAATGATGAAGGTACTAACGCTATGATTAGCGATTTTATCTCTGAGCAAGAAAAAACCATTTGGATGATGAATGCTTGGTTAGGTAAAAGCTTATAATGACATTAATTTTTGATTAAAAAAGAGCTACATAAGTAGCTCTTTTTTTTTGAAACATAGTTTTTGTAGGTTTGCTAAAGATACTTATATAAAGTAAGTATTTTGTGTGTTAATAGTTAAGATAATGAAGACTCCAAAAACACCTTGGCCAACCAAAGCAGCTATGGAACAGGTTTATAAATTAAACCTTTGGGGAAGTAATGCGTCAGAATTTTATTCAGGTGAAGGTTCGCATAATCCGGATTTGGTTAATCCTTATATAGAGGTTATTGTATCTTTTTTAAAAACATTCAAAACACCAATAAGTGTTTGCGATTTGGGCTGTGGCGATTTTAATATTGGAAGTAATTTGTACAATTATGCTAGTAAATATTTTGCTGTAGATATTGTACCAAGCCTGATTGATTATAACAAAAGCAATTTTATAGCAAATAACTTGTCCTTTAGTTGTTTGGATATTGCTTTAGACGAATTACCGTCTGCAGATTGTGCCTTAATTAGGCAAGTTTTACAACATTTATCTAACAAAGAAGTCAAAAACATATTGCAAAAGCTAAAGGCTTACAAATATGTTATCATTACAGAGCATATTCCATCATTTGATTTTATACCTAATCTAGATATAATTTCGGGACAAGGTATTAGACTTAAAAAGCAGAGTGGTTTGGATGTTTTAAAAGCACCTTTTAATTTTAAGATTAAATCTCAAGAAGCGCTTTTAACTATAAATTTAAAAGAAGGGAAAGGTAAAATTGTAACAACTAAGTATACACTACAATAAATTATTACTTAAAATAGGGTCAGATTTACATAGCAATGTTTTCTAATAATATGTCTGCTACTTGTGGAAGTCTATTAATTAAATCTTCTACAACTTTAGGATCGCTTAAATCTGTTCTTATACCTGGAATTAAACTTAATGAAGGATCATCAAAATCTGCACAACCCATACTCCAAATGCCAAAAAGTCTAGTCTTTACTGTTTGATCATCAATTATTTTGATTTTACTATGTCTTATATCTCGACGTAAACGGTTTAACAGGTCGTCAATAATATTATGGTCTCCTTCTATAACCTGAACAAATAAACCATCCTTATGCATTAGCACACCTGTAATATTATCTATTGTGTTAAATGCACGTGCGTCATGTAATAAATCTAATAAATCACGTTTATTAAAATGTTGTGTGGCTTGACTAGAGTAAATTATTCGACGATAGGTCATATATTGATTATTAAGTAGGTAATTAAGAGCGTTGGTTATCACTAAGTTAATCAAAAAAAAGATAATGTTGAAAAAAAATGCAAAATTAAAAAAGCCACGATATAGTGGCTTTATTTTAATTTGTTTTTTGGATAGTCCTAGAAGCGTACATCAAAGTTTAAATTTTTATTAGTTACTTCAAATTTAGCTTCAGAAAAATTAGGAGGACCATAAGATAGCGGATTGTTAGACATACCATAGTTTTCCTGAGGCATACCATTTTCAAAATCCATACGATTATTTTCATTTTCATCATGTAATACCATTATTGCGTATGCACCAGGTTTTACATTTTTAAAAGTTACCGTTACAGTATTATCTTTTATCGAGCTATTTATATTTTGTATGCCTTGACTTTTCATCCAAGTATCATTGGTATGTAAAGCAAACATTATTTGTCCTGAATTGTTTTTTACTTTATTAACTACAACAGTGATAGTTTGACCAGTATCTGTAGTTTCATCAGCATCTACTTGTGCAAAGGAAAATGAAATGCTAAGAATAAAAACTACTAAGCTATTTATAAAAGTTAAGTACTGTTTTTTAGATGTTTTAAAAGTCTTCATAAGGTGTTGTTTTAATTGGTTAACACTTCAAATTTGCAATAAAGACAACTATTAGACTAAAAAACTGTACTCAACTGTTATTTTTTATAGTTCAATTGTAGAATTAAATCATTGGTATGATTTCTACACGTCTGTTTTTATGTCTGCCTTCTTCCGTATTAGAAGAATCAACAGGAAATTCTTCACCAAAACCTCGCGTTATTAGTTTGGTTTTATCAATACCTTTTGCAACTAAATAATCTCTAACAGCATTGGCTCTAGCTAAAGACAGTTTTAAATTAGTTTCTGCAGAGGACGTATTATCTGTGTGTCCTGATATTTCGTAAGTTTTAATGTTTGATTTTGTAATGTAAGAGGCAACATTATCTAATATTTTTTTGCTTTCAGCTGTGATTTCAGATTTACTCAATTCAAAATAAATTAAAACAGCTTTTGGTTTAGATGTTATATTTGTTTGATTAATATCAGCTTCAGGAGGACAACCATTATTGGTGTTTAGTCCTTTAACAGAGGGACATTTGTCAAATTTGTCTGGTACACCATCATTATCGGTATCAGGTAAAGGACAACCGTTATTAGTTTTGTCTCCAGCAAAATTTGGACATTTGTCATATGGGTCTGCAACACCATCGTTATCAGCGTCTGGACAACCATTTAAAGTTCCAGCGATATCTGGACAATTATCTTCTTGATCCATTATACCATCTTTATCTGTATCTGGGCAACCATTAAACATTGCTAAACCAAATACATTAGGACAATTATCTTCTTTATTAATTATACCGTCGTTGTCGTTATCTGTTCCACCAAATTTAAAAATTATACCAACAGAATGTTGGAAGTGGCTTATACCATAATCATCCAATGCATGTTTATATATGGATTGACCTGTCAATCCAAAATTATAAGTCAACCAAACATTTAATCCAACACCAGCATTTGCTGTAAGTGATTTACCTAGTGTATCAACCCAAGTTAATCCACCTCCTATAGCAACATAAGGGTTTACATTAAAATTATTTATAACGTTATATTTAGCTAGACCATCTAAAGCTATTAATGAAAACTTTTTGTCAACATCAATATAGTTTTGTTTGATTCCTGTCAATGTTACAGAACCTTCCAAAGATAAATTACCTGTTAGGTGTCTAGAAATTGCGCCTTTAAAACCAGCAGCTTCCCAATTCCAAGTTTTAAAACGTCCTAAATTATTGGGTGCTTTTAATACAGGATTATTAATTGCATTAGTGCTTAAACTGGCTGTCCATGGAGAATACACATCTTGCGCTTGTAAATTTTGAGATACAGATAGTAGCAGGACAACAGTTAGTAGTAAAACTAATCGTTTCATTTTTTTTAGAATATTGGTTAATAGCATGACCAATATAGTTTAAATAATAATAATATTAAAACTAATAAGATTAACGGTTAGCTTAGGCAGATTAACTAGTATAAGTCGTTTGTTAAATCCAATTTTGATAATTATTATAGTTTAAGGTCTTAGGTTTATTTTATAAAAACTAATTTTGCTTTTTAAATTTACTATGTTTTACATTATAGATATTTTAGGAACAATTGCTTTTGCAATTTCAGGTGTGTTGGTAGCGCTAAATAAGCGTATGGATGCTTTTGGTATTTTAATTATCGCATTTGTTACAGCTGTTGGAGGAGGTACTTTAAGAGATGTTTTAATTGGCGAAACACCTGTTAGCTGGATGAAGGATATGACTTTTATTTACGTTGTTATAGCATCTACTATTTTTGCTGTTGTTTTTAGATCTAAAATTGATTATTTACGTAAATCCTTGTTTTTATTTGATACTATTGGTATTGGATTGTATACAGTTGTTGGCGTTGAAAAAGGAATTTCGGCTGGATTACATCCTATTATTTGCATTTTTTTAGGTACAATGAGTGCTTGTTTTGGAGGTGTAATTAGAGATATTTTATGTAATGAAATTCCTGTGATTTTTAGAAAAGAAGTGTATGCAACAGCTTGTATTTTGGGTGGAGCGACCTATTTTGTTGTCATTAAATTACCCATAGCATCAGATTTTGTTTTTGTAATTGCTGGAGCAGTAGTAATAACCGTAAGACTTATTGCTGTAAGGTTTAAAATTAGTTTACCTAATTTATATAAAGACTAATTAGCAACTACTTTTAATCCTACTATAGATATTATTAAAGTGGATATAAAAAATAGTCTCCAAAAAGTTGCAGGCTCATCAAAAACTACAATCCCTAAAATAACTGTCCCAATAGCTCCAATACCTGTCCATACAGCATAGGCTGTCCCTATAGGCAGTTGTTTGGTAGCTTTTAACAGTAATAACATACTTATAGCTAGACATATTATAAATCCAATATACCAATAGGTAGCTATTGTACCACTAGACTCTTTTGCTTTACCAAGACAGGCAGCAAAAGCTACTTCAAATAATCCAGCAATGATTAAAATAATCCAATTCATATATTTAGCAGAGTTATTTAATTTTAACCAAAAATAAAGTATTTAAATAGATTTAATATAACAAAGGATGATTGAATGAGGGAAACAACAATAGAGTTATAAAGTATCAATTCTGTCTTAAAATTTTATCCATTTTACGACCTCTAGCCAATTCATCGACCAATTTATCTAAGTACCTTACTTGCTGTGTTAAAGGAAACGTTATGTCCTCAATACGATAACCACAAATTACACCTTTAATAAGGTTAGCATTTGGGTTAAGTGTCGCCTCTTCAAAAAAGGTTTTAAATGATACTTTTTTGTCAATTAAGGTTTCAATTGTTTTAAAATTGTAGCCTGTCAACCACTGGATGACTTGATGTAATTCCTCAATTGAACGTCCTTTTTTTTCTACTTTAGTAACATAATGTGGATATACGGAAGCAAAAGTCATTTTAGCAATTCTTTCATCTTGTTTAGCAGTAACTATCATATTGTTAAAATGTTTGAAAGCTTCAATAGGTATCTTTAAAAAAATAATAACCCTATAAATAAGTTTTAGAAATTATAAATAGGGCTATTTTATTAAACTATAATAAATTATTAATTTGTTGTAACCGGAAAACCTCTATCACGCATTAAAGCTTCAATTTTAGCACCTCGACCTCTAAATAAATTATAAGCTTCGGCTGGATCCATACTATTTCTTGGTGCAAATAAGTACTTAACTAATTTATCTGCTAAAGCTTTATCATAAAAGCCATCAGGCGCATCTTTAAATGCTTCTGAAGCATCGCTAGTTAGGACATCTGCCCACATATAACCATAATAAGCTGTAGCATACCCTTCGCCAGAAAACACGTGACCAAAATGTGGTGTTCTGTGACGCATTGGTAACTCTTTTGGCATGTTAAGTGACGCTAAAGTTTCTGTTTCAAACTTAGCAATATCAATATCTGTTGGGTCTGCTAAATGTAATTTCATATCCATTAAGGCAGATGCTAGATATTCTGTAGTAGCAAAACCTTGATTAAATGTTGCTGCTTTTTTGATTTTAGCAACAAGTGTCTCAGGAATTGGTTCTCCTGTTTTATAATGCACTAAAAACTGATTAATAACTTCATCTGTAGATAACCAACGTTCTAATAATTGACTCTGAAACTCAGTATAATCTCTAACACCTCCATTTAATGTTGGGTATTTTACATTAGATGAAAAGAAGTGTAATGCGTGTCCAAATTCATGAAAGAAAGTTTCGGCATCATCCCAAGATATTAAAACAGCTTCGCCTGGAGCAGCTTTTACAAAGTTAGAGTTGTTAGATGCTAATACTGTTTTTGGACCATCAAAAGTGGTATGACTTCTATAGGTTGTAGCCCACGCACCAGATCGTTTTCCTGGTCTAGCAAATGGATCTAAATACCATAGTCCAATGTGTTTTCCAGAATCTAAATCAGTAACTTCCCAAACTTTAACGTCTTCATGAAAAACAGGTACTTTTCCTTCTTCCACTGGAGTGAATTTATAATTAAATAAACGTCCAGCTGTATAAAATAAGGCTTGTGTTAATTTGTCTAATTGTAAGTATTGTTTGACCTGGTCACTATCTAAATCGTATTTTTTTTGACGTACTTTTTCAGCGTAAAAACGATAATCCCAAGGTGCAATTTCTATATTTTTACCAGCAGCATCAGCTACAGCTTGCATATCTGCAACTTCTTCTTTTACTCTTGCAATAGCTGCAGGCCACACAGCTTCCATTAATGCCATAGCGTTTTCTGGTGTTTTTGCCATACGATCTTGCAAACGCCATTCGGCATAATTAGAGTAGCCTAATAATTTTACACGCTCTCTTCTAAGTTTTAAAATTTCTGCGATAAGCGCTTTATTATCATAAGCATCTCCATTATCTCCTCTAGAGTAGTAGTTGGTCCAAACTTGCTCGCGCAATTGACGTTTAGTACTATAAGTCAAAAATGGATCCATTGAAGATCTTGTATTTGTGATAGCATACATGCCATCCTTACCATTATCTGTTGCTATTTTTGCTGCAGATTTTATAAAACCATCACTTAATCCGTCAAGTTGGTCTTTAGTTAAATATGTGATATAGTTTTCTTCGTCATGTAAAACGTTATCTCCAAATTTGTTATATAGTGTGGATAATTCTTTATTTATTTCAGCATAACGTTTTTTCTTAGCGTCGTCTAATTCGGCTCCATTCATCTCAAAACGCTTGTAAACCAGTTCTGTAACACGTTGCTGGTCTGCAGGAAGCGGGTTGGTTTGTGAGGCATCATAAACAGCTTTTACACGTTTAAATAAAGCTTCGTTTTGATTAATTTTAGTAGTATAATCAGATAATTTAGGAGCTAAAGCACTTTGCACATCTCTAAATTCTGGACTACTCATATTGCTACTAAAAATACCATAATACGTAAATACATTATCTAGGCTATGACCTGCACGTTCCATAGCTTCAATAGTATTTTTAAAAGATGGTGCTTCCTTATTATTTGCAATAGTCTCAATATCAATTAGACCTTCTTCAATGCCTTCTAAAACAGCAGGTTGGATTTGGTCAACTTTCATTTGGTCAAAAGCAGGAACACCACCATAAGGTCCTGTAAAGTCTTTAAGTAATAGGTTGTCACTCATAGGTTTAGAATTGTTGTTGGTTGTAGCATCTTTTTTACAACTAGTACTTAGTAAAATGATAGTACAAGTTAGGATGCAGTAAATTGCATTTGTTTTCATAGTTTAGTTAATTATAGCTTAAAAATACTTAAAAGTAAGTCACTATTCTAGAATTTTGACTGTTTTAATATAGATATTGGTAAGTGGCCAATCAGACTCGTCAACAGTTACTGCATTAATCTTATCAACAACATCCAAACCATTGATGACTTCTCCAAAAATAGTAAAGTCACCATCTAAATGAAACGCATCTTGTTGAGTAATAAAAAACTCGTAAGGAGAGGCTAATTTATGTGGATTTTCAATATCACTACTAGGCATAGAGATTACACCTCTTTTATGTGTAAATCCACGTTTGGTATCTGTTGGTAATAGATAGTGACCAATTTTACCACGTTTGGCAGCAACTTTTACATTGTCTGTATTACCACCTTGAATGATAAAGTTTTTAACCACACGATGAAATTGCGTATTGTCAAACGCACCTTGTTTAGTCAGAAAAATAAAATTGGCACGATGAAACTTTGTAATGTCATGCAATAAAATATCAATATTACCCATGCTTGTTACCAACCGCACTTTGTTTTCTTTGTTTTTAGTCTCGTATTCTAAAAAAAAGTCCATTGCGTTATCCTCTGTCAAGTAAGGATATTTACGCGTTGGAGTGGTGTCTTTCTTTATAGTATCAATAGTTGTTTTAGATAAGTTTGTTGTCGATTTAGATTTGGATTGTTTATCTTCACAATTAAGAAAGATTAAACAAAAACCAACCAATAATAATACGCGCATTTTTAAAATGAATTTTAATGAATTTGTCATAGCGTTACCAAAAATAAAAAATATACCATTGCCAGCCGAAGCATCACAGCTTAAAATGGTGCCACCATACAGGCAAGATTTAGTCAAGCAACAAGGTGATAATATCAAAAATGCCAGACAAAGTGCAGTTTTAGCCTTGTTTTATCCGGATTTGGAAGCGCAAACTAAACTTATTTTAATTTTAAGAAAAACGTATAAAGGAGTTCACTCAGGACAAGTTGGTTTTCCGGGTGGAAAAGTAGAGTTAGAGGATAAGGATTTGATGCATACAGCATTACGCGAAACGCATGAAGAAGTTGGTGTACATCCAGAATTAGTTACGGTCTATAAAAAACTAACACAAGTTTACATTCCGCCAAGTAATTTTTATGTTCAACCGTTTATTGGATTGGCTTCTCAAACACCAATATTTACTAAACAAGATACAGAAGTAGAGGATTTGTTAGAGGTTTATCTAACGGATTTGTTAAGCGATGGTAATTTAACTTCCAAAAAAGTTAAGACTAGTTATGGTGCTGAGGTTGAGGTGCCTGCCTTTAATTTGAGTAATCATTTGGTTTGGGGAGCAACAGCTATGATGCTTAGCGAAGTCAAAGACTTGTTAAAAGCAACCCTTTAACGTAAAGGTTTTTCTATATTTGTATTTACTAAATGTAAAATAAAACTATGGGTTTATTTAAAAAAAATCCTTTCGGACATATACTTTTTGTTAAAAAATGGTTGATTAGAATCCTTGGTGTCTTAACACATAGACGTTATAGAGGGTTTAATGAGTTACAAATTGAAGGGTCTGATATTATAAGAAACTTACCAGATACAAATGTATTATTTATATCTAATCACCAAACGTACTTTGCAGATGTAATTGCAATGTTTCATGTCTTTAATGCAGCATTAAGTGATAGACAGGACACGATTAAAAATGTGGGTTATTTATGGAATCCAAAATTAAATTTTTATTACGTTGCAGCTAAAGAGACAATGAAGGCTGGATTATTACCTAAAATATTTGCATACACAGGATCTATTAGTATTGAGCGTACTTGGCGTAGCGAAGGTAAAGACGTTAATAGACAAGTTAAAATGTCTGACATTTCGGCTATTAAAAAAGCATTGGATGATGGATGGGTAGTTACATTCCCACAAGGGACAACCACACCCTTTAAACCAATTCGTAAAGGAACAGCACACATTATAAAACGTCATAAACCAATAGTCGTACCTATAGTAATTGATGGGTTTAGACGTAGTTTTGACAAAAAAGGATTACGTATTAAAAAGAAAAATGTTTATCAATCTTTTGAGATTAAAGAACCCTTAAAAATTGATTACGAAAACGACTCTATTGCTGATATTGTAGAGCAAATTGAATATGCTATTGAGCAACATCCATCGTTTTTAAAAGTGATACCTCAAGCAGAATTATTAGCACAGGAAGAGCTAAATAAACAACGTGAATTTTTAGGGTAATAGTAGTTAGGTTAAATACAGCTTTCAGACGTTTTTACATCCATAACCTGACCTTCAGCTTTTGCTTTTTTGTCCTTTTCGGATCCTAAAGCCATACCAATTACCATACCTATTAGTAGCCCAAAAGTTAAGCTTAATGGTCCTAAAGCCATACCAAACACTAATCCAAGACACATACCTATTGGCATGTAGGTGTTGGCGTAATGACCAATAGTAATTAAATTAAATTTCTGTTTTAAATAAGCTAATAACTGTTGTAATTTTTTAGACAAAACCTTAGTGTTTGTGTCAGATTGTAAGTTAATTAGCTCCAGCTCATTATGTATCGATTTTAATTCTGCATCGTTAAAATCACGCAGATTTAAATCGTTAAATACTCTAATAAAGTTGTCGTATATACGACGTTCCTTTTTTGTAGATAATTCAGTTTTTAAGCCTTTAAAAAAAGTAATGTAGTTATCAAAAGTCTGCATTATACTTCTATTTTTTTAAGCTCGTTGTAGTTTCTATTTAATCGTTTTAATAAAATACCATAGATTAATTTATAAAACAACCAGATTATAGTAACAAAAATAACTGTAACTAAAGTAAACACACCAACCATGACCATAAATTGCGTATTATTAAAATGCTCAATTTTTTCAACTAATTTGGGATCATGTTTACTAGAGTAATAAAAACCAAATATCATAGATACAGATGCCATGATTAGATTGTACAGCACATAATACTTAATTACCTTTCTAGTTTTAATAATGCTTTTCATTAAACGTCTAGCATTATCAGTCACAGATATAGATTTGTATGACTTATATAATAAATACACAAATAGTATAATAATAGCGTAGGATAGGACACTTAAAATTATAAACAAATTACTGCTATATAATTCTTCATGTTTAGCACGATACGTATCAGACATTACAAACGGTAACGCATTTATAACAATCCAAAAAACTAGTTCGGCAACACTTATATAAAATAGCGTCTTAACAATACTAGACGACTTTTTTAACAACATAGGGTAGATTTGCGAGGCAGATTTTTTTTCAAATTT
This sequence comes from Olleya sp. AS48, assembly GCF_038900355.1. Lineage (NCBI taxonomy): Bacteria > Pseudomonadati > Bacteroidota > Flavobacteriia > Flavobacteriales > Flavobacteriaceae > Olleya > Olleya sp. AS48. Next base: position 120,008 of record NZ_JBBMRD010000005.1, read on the forward strand.
AGCATCACTTTTAACCCAATCCTTCTTCAATAATTCTAATTCATCCATAGGTTACGGATTTAAAATGGTTTTTAATTTAGTTTTCACTCGGTTCATTTTCACTCTAGCATTAACTTCAGTAATACCCATTGTTTCACTTATTTCTTTATAATTTTTGTCCTCTAGATATAAAAAAACTAATGCTTTTTCAATATCATTTAGTTGGTGGACAGCATTATATAATAATTTTAATTGGTCCTCTTCTGTACTGTCATACTCTTCAGCACTAATTTTAAACTGTACAGTATCAAATTGCTGAGTATTAATAGTCCGTTTAGACTTGCGATATAGCGTAATTGCAGTATTTAATCCCACACGATACATCCAAGTACTAAACTTACTATCACCTCTAAATTTCGGGAAAGCCTTCCATAATTGGATGGTTATTTCCTGAAACAAATCATTGTGCGCATCATAATTATTGGTATAAAGTCTACAAACTTTATGCACAATGTTTTGATGCTGCTCAAGCAATTCGACAAAATTTTGTTCTAGTGGTTTACTCAATGGTTATTTGGTTGGTTTAACTATTAGTAGTTAAAAATATAAAGATGTTACACAAATTTAAAATTATTTTTTTGGGCGTTACCACAAGGGTCGCGTTTTCCGTTTAAATCTTTTTTTTGCCATATATGGCAGCAAAAAAAAGGATACCACTACAACCGCTAACGCAACTCATCCTTAAAAATCAACACTTCGGGATTATTTTATTTTAAATCAAGAGCCATCCAGACATCTTTGTACCATCAAACAATCAAAACTCGAACTAAATATTATGAAACCTTTTATTACCATAGTAATCCTATTAATCAGTTTAATCACGCAAGCACAAACCACAATTTTTGGTACAGTAACAGATGTAAACAAACAACCCATACTTGGAGCTAATGTCTACCTAAAAGGCACTTATGATGGAGCCAGCACATTGGCAGATGGTAGTTTTAGTTTTACAACAAGTAACACAGGACAGCAAAGTTTAGTCATCTCTTTTGTGTCTTTTGAGACGTTTATTATAACCAAAGAGGTTGCAGCATTACAAGATTTAAAAATTGTATTAAAAGACGATGTTAATACTTTGGACGCTGTAGTACTATCTGCAGGTACCTTTGCTGCAGGAGATAATAGTAAAATATCAGTATTAAAACCATTAGATGTAGTTACTACTGCAAGTGCATTAGGCGATTTTGTTGGCGCATTACAAACACTTCCAGGCACAACAACAGTGTCAGAAGATGGACGCTTATTTGTGCGTGGTGGAGACGCGGAAGAGACTCAAATATTTATCGATGGTATTCGTGTGTTTACACCATACGCTCCAACCACAAATAATATTCCAACACGTGGTCGCTATTCCCCGTTTTTGTTTGACGGAATTACATTTTCTACAGGAGGTTATAGTGCAGAATATGGACAAGCTTTATCAAGTGTATTAGAGCTTAATACTATTAATCAACCAGATCAAGAAAAAACAGATATTGGTATCATGAGTGTTGGAGCTAGTTTAGGAAATACCCAAATTTGGGGTAAAAATAGCCTAAGCGTTAATGCGTCTTACATTAATTTATCGCCTTATTTACAAGTGTTTGATGATCGTAACGATTGGAAAAAACCTTTCGAAACCTTTTCTGGAGAAGCGGTTTTTAGACATAAAACAGACAATGGATTACTTAAACTTTATGGTGCATTTGATACTTCAGATTTTAGTCTAAATCAAGAAGATATAAATCTTGAGGATGGTTTACCATTAACTTTAAATAACAAGAATTTTTATTTTAATGGTTCATATAACCAAGTTTTAAATAGCAATTGGACATTAGCCAGTGGGTTTAGTTATACGTACGCAAAAGGAAAAATTAATATTTTAGATAGTAAAATTCAGTCAACTGAAAATTCCGTACACGCAAAAATCAAACTTAAACACCATATTAGTAATCGGTTTAAATTAAATTTTGGTGCAGAACAGTTTGCGTCGCAATTCAGCGAAGACTATAACGATGCGATAATTAATAACGTCACTTATGGTTATAACAATAACCTAACTGCAGCCTATACTGAGGCTGATATTTTCTTCTCTAAAAATTTAGCATTAAAAGCAGGTTTTCGTGCAGAGTATAGTGCCTTATTTGATAAAGCTACATTATCTCCAAGAGCGTCCTTAGCTTATAAAACAGGCAGTAAAAGTCAGTTGTCATTAGCGTATGGTAACTTTTTTCAGCAACCAAATAGTGCTATTTTAAAGTTTAATCAAAACCTAGAAGCACAACAAGCCCAACATTATATTTTAAATTATCAGTTTAATGCAGATGGTAAAATATTTAGAGCCGAAACCTATTACAAAAAGTATAGTGATTTGGTAAAATATGATACTGACTTTACAACTTTTGAAACTAACTTTAATAACTCTGGTAGTGGATATGCTAAAGGTTTAGACTTATTTTTTAGAGATAATAAAAGTATCAAAAATATTGATTATTGGGTAAGTTATTCTTTATTGGATACTAAACGAGATTATAAAAATTTTCCAACAGCTGCACAACCTAATTTTGCTAACACACATAATCTGTCTGTAGTTGGAAAGTATTGGATTGACAGCTGGAAAAGTCAAGTAGGACTTAGTTATAATTTTGCTTCAGGTAGATCGTATACAGATCCAAATCTGATAGGTTTTTTAAACCAAAAAACAAAAGCTTATAATAGTTTAAGTGTTAATTGGGCTTACCTTTTAAGTCCTCAAAAAATCCTGTATTTTTCAGTTAATAATGCCTTAGGGTTTACAAATGTTAATGGTTATCAATATTCAAATACACCAAATATAAATGGTCAGTTTAATAGACGTGCCTTGCGTCCAGCTGCAGATCAGTTTTTCTTTGTAGGTTTCTTTTGGACAATAAGTGAAAAAGGTACAGATAATCAGTTAGATAATTTGTAGGTATATCACATCGGTTCCAGTGCTTCGACTTTAGAAGAAATGTATTAAGAATTGTAACAGTGTGAATAACTTCTCGATAAAATTTGTTCGTACATCACTAACCACTCGAAGTGATGTTGAGGAAGTGTGATATTTTAGTTAGTATTTTTTTTATTAATTTACAGCATGAAATTATTTGTCAAACTATTTATCATTCTATTTATTATAGATATAGCATTAGGGTTTTCAATAAGTTATCTAGCAGAACACGTCTTGCAACCCAATAGTATTATAATACGCTTAATTGATGAAGCTATTTCGTTTCCGTTAACCTTATTTAATCGTTTGTTTCCAGAACATGGCATTTATAGATCAAGCACAAACTCGTTTTGGCTGGTTGTAATAGTTAACGCATTAATGCAAGCCTTAATAGCGTTTATAGTTATTAAATTAATAAAAAAAGCACGCGCTTAGTTACGTTTTGTAATCTAAAATAAAGGTAGAGACTCAAACTGAGCAATTAAAAACAATTTACCACACGCTCTAGCGTCTGACAAAGCATCATGATGCTTTAAAGGAATATTGTGCACTTTACAACAAGCATCTAATTTAGCAGGTTTATAACCTTTATTGCGATATAGTTTTAAAGTACATTCCCAACGCTGTTCCATGACTAAATCAGCATGCGGAATATTATAATCGCTCATCGTTTTTAGTAAAACCGTTCTGTCAAAAGACTCGTTGTGAGCTACAGTTGTAATTCCCGAAATTCTTTTTTTAATCTCAGGATAAATAGCTTTGAATTTAGGCGAAAATCTAGTGTCATCCTCTGTAATACCATGTACTTGTACGTTGTGGTAGTTGTATTCGTTTTTAGGCGGTTGTATTAATGCATGAAACTCTTCTATAATTTCACCATCTTTAAACGTTACAATTCCAACAGAACAAATATGATGACTTTTAGCAGTTTCAAAATCTATTGCAGCAAAGGTCATGTATTAGGTTTTTTGTAAAGTTAAATTATATAATTTAATTTATTTACTCAAAGCTTTTAAAATGCGTTCTTCATTAATAACAATGTCTCTAAACAAGACATGAGGAAACTCTTTGTGTTTTGATGTTTTAAAAAAGTCGAAGATATTTGATAAAGTAGAAGCTGTAATCAATGATAAATTCATTTCAGTATCCATTTCACAATCTGTAACAAAATCATCACTAAACTCAGGAGCGACAAGTAATATTTTGACAATTCTTAAATTATTTTTAAGAGCTAAATTTTGATAAGATTTAAGTTGTCTAGAAACAGAGCTAAATTTATTGTATCCTCTTTCTTTACTGGTTTTACATTCAACAATAATGATTTCGTCATTACCTAAGTTTAAAAGAATATCCATCATATCCTTTTTGGTATTCAATTTATTTTTGAAAGTATCATCTGCATTAAAACCTAAACTAGTGAAAATTGTTTTAGTTAATTCTTCAAATTTTTGACCTAGTTCACTTTCCTTAATAATAATTCCATTTTCTTTCAACAAGTTTAAGTTTCTATAGGCTACATTTTCATAATTTTCTAAATATAAATTTTCGACATCTTTATAATGTTCTAAAATATTTAAAATGTCATCTCCTCGCTGTTTAACTCCATTGTCTTTAATAAACTTAGTCAAATCATCTTTGATAATTAAATCTAAAATGTCTCTAGGTTTTATATTATAATCTAGTAAAAAGTCTGCTTTTAAAACATACTCTTCTTGTAATTCAAATTGATCTTTTATTTGTTTATTTAATTTAGGTAATGACTGATTTAATTCTGATAATAACTTATCAAACCCATCTAACGAAATACCAACTTTTTCATCACGTTCAACATTATCAAAATATTCAATTAAACTGCTTATTTTTTCATCTAAAGTACTTCCTTTTAAACTACTAATATTTAAACCTTTTTCACATAGTTCGTTTAAGGTTTTTTTCTTTTCAGTTAATGTGCTTCCTGTTTTGTAAATCCCTTCTAAAAGGAGATTAGTAAACGAGACGCCTTCTTTAATTATTTCTTCAATAATTATTTCTTCAATTTTTTCAGAGTAATTAAGCTTTCTATCAATATTATGGTCTCTACAAATTTGATTTATGATTGGTTCTCTTAATAATTTTAATGTTCTTCTGTAAAATTTTTCGCCTACTTCTTTTTCTCTTATATTTCTTAATATTCTGACCATTTCATCAGCAACATAAATAGTGTTTTCTTTATTTGAAAAAAAGATAACACCAATATTTTTCAACCCTTTGATTACATCTTGTATATCAAGCTTTTTGATTGGTAGAATAGAGTAATTTATTAATTTAATTTCTTCTTGAGAAAGTCCAAGTTGTTTTGAAAGTGTCAGTATGATTGAAAGTTCATCCGAAGAAACTTTTGCTTCTCTATTATTAGCTATATCATTGTTATACGCTGTATGTAAACAAGATTTGTAGATTTTATAATCCCTTTTTCTAAGAATACTCAATTCAGATTTATCATCTTCAAAATCTGCATTTAATCCTTTAATTTTAGTTTTTAATTGCTTGACTTCAGTTTCGTAAAGACGGGAAAACCAATCTTGTTTCATTATACAGTTACCATCTCTAATAATTATATCAATTAAAATATCTAATTGAGAAGTGATTTCTTGAAATTCACATTTAATATATTCTTGAAATTCATTTTCAGTTAATGCAAAAATCTTCGATATATTTTGATTGTCTACAGATTTTAACCCTTTGTCTGTGGAACTTAGAATTGTGTTAATCTCTTTTATTTGTTTAGGATTTTTAGATATAATGGTATCTATTATCTTAATAAACGAGTTCTTTTCTATCGAACCCATTCTGTCTAATATGTTTTCTAATTTCATAATTAAGGTAACTGAGGTTAAAAGTTTACTTTCTTATATCAAAACAAAGCTTTTTTTACCAAAAAGATTACGGGAAACCGTAACCTCATTTAACCTTATCTTAAAGTATAAACTTACGACTATAAGCTATTATATAAAATACGTAGAACTACGTAAATTACACGCATTACAATTCAGCCTAAAAATATAACAGTTGGGTGATTCCCTTTTTTAAAAGATGGGTTTATACAAGATATTTGTCCTGTAACAATAAAACACTTTAAAATGTATAAACTAGCCATTATTATCGCATTATTAGTATCAAGTATGCTTCAAGCACAAACCACTTATGAAAGCGGAATGACCAATGCATTTCAGCTTTGGAAACAAGGTGAAATCGCGCAAGCCTCAAACATGTTTGAGCGTATTGCAACTGCTGAAACAGACAATTGGTTGCCATCCTATTATGCTGCACAAGTATTAATCTTGGATGGATTTTCTAAACTAAAGCAAAAGGATGTTTTAGAGGCTCAGTTAAAAAAAGCACAGGGTTTTGTGGATGATGCCAACGCAATATCTAAAGATAATCCCGAAATAATGGTATTGCAAGCCATGTTGCATATGGTTTATGTGGTTAGCGATGGTGCAACTTATGGAATGACCTTATCAGGTAAAATAAACACATTATACGCACAAGCATATAAATTAGCTCCTGATAATCCTAGAGTTATGCTAAGTAAGGCAGAATGGGATATGGGAACTGCCAAATATTTTGGAAAAGATACTAAGCCATTTTGTGAGCAAATAGAAAAATCTCTGCAACTTTTTGCTAACTTTAAACCAGAAACTGCGTTTGATCCAAATTGGGGACAAGAGCGTGCAGAACAATTAACTAAAGACTGTAACGAATAATAATGTCAAAATTTTTTAAAGAATTAGGTAAAGCATTTATAGTAGGTGTGCTTGTGTTTTTGGTTAGAATCGTGATTATGTATCTTAACGGTTCTACAATTCAAGCCAATCAAGAGTTGCTACTAGATTTTGTGTACAATCAAATGTATGCTTTAGTGTTGCACTTGTCTAACGCTTATTTTGTAACGTATATGCTGCAAAAGCATAAAGCAAATCTGTTTAAAATTAAAAACTTAATTCTAGCAGCTTTAGCGTCTGTAGTTATATCTGTTGTTGCCATTTTCTTTTTAAGATTATTTATTAATGTTGTCATATATGGTGGAGCATTAATGGACTTTTTAAAGGAAGATAAGTTAGTGTATTATTGGTTTTCGTTAACCATAGCTATAACAGTAACTGCAGGATATTACATCTTTTTTTACTTAAAGCATTTGCAAGAAAATAAAGTAAAAGAACAAAAAGTAATTGCAGGTACTGCAAGCGCAAAGTTTGATGCATTAAAAAACCAATTAGATCCTCATTTTTTGTTTAATAGCTTAAATGTATTAACTAGTTTAATTGAAGAAAACCCAAATAGCGCTCAAAAGTTTACCACTAGTTTATCTAAAGTTTACCGTTACGTTTTAGAACAAAAAAACAAAGAATTAGTAACCGTTGATGAAGAGTTGCAATTTGCTAAAACCTATATGTCTTTGCTTAAAATGCGATTTGAAGACAGTATTATTTTTGATATACCAGATCAAGCTAAGGATCCAGAAAGTAAAGTCGTACCACTAGCATTGCAGTTATTGCTAGAAAATGCAGTAAAACATAATATTGTAACTAGTAGTAAACCGTTACATATTAAAATTTATGAAACCGATCAAAACCTAGTTGTAGAAAACAATTTACAACCTAAACAAATAGTAAAAAAGAGTAGTGGTGTGGGATTAGAAAACATCAAACAACGCTACCAATTATTAACCAATAAACGCGTAAGTATTAGCCAGAATACAGCTAGCTTTATAGTAGCAATACCTATGCTAAGTAAAGAAGTATCAGTTATGAAACCAATACCAAAACAACAATTAGACGACTCATATGTAAGAGCACGTAAACATGTGGAAGAGTTAAAAGAATTTTATTACAACCTAATTTCATATTGTATAGTCATCCCGTTTTTAATATTTATAAATTATAAAACCAGTTGGGACTACAAATGGTTTTTCTTTCCAATGTTTGGTTGGGCAGTAGGACTATCATTTCATGCTTATAAAGTCTTTGTAAACGATGGTGTGTTAGGTAAATCTTGGGAAGACAAAAAGATTAAAAAGTTTATGGAAGAAGACAACCAACAACGTTGGAACTAAAATATATTACAATGAAAAATGATATTGATACGTATCTAGAAGAAAACCAACAGGCTAGATATGAAAAGGAAGAAGCTTACTTAAGAGCAAAGAAAAAAGTAGAAAAAATTGTTGGCTTTTATTGGCATTTAGCCATTTATATTGTGGTTAATATTTTTATAATGTTACTAATATATAAGCAATCTGGGCAACCGTTTTTAAGTATGGCAGTTTGGTCTACTCCAATATTTTGGGGAATTGGTTTAATATTTCATTTTTTAGGTGTTTTTGGTACAGATTATTTGTTTGGTAAAAACTGGGAACAACGTAAAATTGAAAAGTATATGAACAAAGAAAAAGAAAATAAACGTTGGGAATAACCAATTATTAGTCAATAAACAACACTTAATATCAACTAACCAACCAAATTATAGTACCAATGAAAGTGATAATTATAGAAGACGAAAAACCATCTGCAAGACGTTTAAAACGTATGCTAGAAAGTATTGATATTACTACCGAAACGATGTTGCATTCCGTAGAAGAATCGATCCAATGGTTTAATACCAATCCACATCCTGATTTAATATTTTTGGACATACAGCTTAGCGATGGGTTGTCTTTTGAAATCTTTGATCAAGTTGAGGTAAAGTCGGCTATTATTTTTACAACTGCCTATGACGAGTATGCTTTGCAAGCGTTTAAGTTAAACAGTATTGATTACTTGTTAAAACCTATTGATGATGAGGATTTAGAAACTGCTGTTGCAAAATATAAAACTAGGCTTCCGCAGAAAACTAATATCGCCTTAGACTTTGAGGATATCAAAAAACTATTGGTTAATCCAATTGATAGGGTTTACAAAAAACGATTTTCTGTTAAAGTAGGACAACATTTAAAATTGGTGAACATTGATGATGTAGAGTGCTTTTACAGCGAAAACAAAGGAACCTATTTATATACTACTGAAGGTCGAAATTACCTTTTAGATACAACCCTTGAGGCATTAGAAAACGAATTAGAACCTGAGACCTTTTTTAGGACAAACCGAAAGTTTTTTATAAATATTAATGCTATTAAAGACATTATTAGCTACACCAACTCGCGTTTACAAATTAAACTTAATCACTATAATGAAGATGAGGTTATTGTAGCCAGAGAGCGTGTAAAGGATTTTAAAGATTGGTTGGAGTAGTGGTTACTCTTCTTCGTCTTCAATCCTATTATCATCAAAAGCGCTTGGTAATAATTTAGGGATAAATTTAACGACTAAAGGCAACAGTAGTGCACCACCAGGTAATATAAAAATGGCTAGACTTGGTATAGATTTAAAAACATCTAAAAGTTGATCTTGTACTTTTTTTTGTTCGTCCTTAGTCAAATCTCTTACTGTAGACTGTGTAAGTAAAATTAGTAATTCTTTACTTTCTAAAAGCTCTTGTGTTAGTTTTTTACTGTTTCGTTTAATTAACTTTAATACCATATTGGTAGAGTTATCATAAAACGTTTTTACGATATTTTTAGAGCCTAAAAGTGGTACTTTCTCTCGGTAGTTTTTGTAAAAGTCTTCAATAGTTTTTGAAGCTTCATCTGTTTGATGTTGTGTTAAATTAAGTTTTTCACCTAAAGTATTTAAAAAAGATTCTTCCTCATTATCTAATTTGGCATCAGTCCACGTAGCCATAGCAGCTAGATCCAAACAGTAGCGTGCAAATAAATTGGTATCGACTAAGTTTGTAGCTTCACTATAAAGTAAGACACTGTCGCGTTGGTAACGCAAAGACTGCTCAAACAAATTAATTAAACTTTTATCGTAATCGGATTTTACTTTTTTACTATTTAAAGTGTTTAAAACAATACTTTCTATAATCGCTTCATATTGTTTAATAACATCATCATCAACTTTTCCAGTTTTTAAATAGGTTCTAAAAGCCAAAACGTCAACAAATAGTAAGGCATTAGTTATAAAGTAATTAAAACTTTTGTCTATTAGATTATCATCTATTTGTACGCGTTTATTTATAATACGTTCTGCTTGATCTTTTACATCCTTAGATCCAATAATTCCTTGTAAAAAAGAGATTCTTTCTTTATTAATAGTATTATAAAAATTAGCAACTTCGGTATAAAAATCGTTGGTCGTATTGTGGTTAGTGTAGGTAATTAATAAAGCAATAACCAAATTTATTTTACAAATTTCGTCGGAACTATAATCTTTATTTTTAGTCCAATTATTTACAACAGTTACATTACTTCCGTATATAAAACCACAGTCTCTAAAGTGTCTGTAATACACTTCTAAGTCGTTGTCTTTAAAGAGCTCATGAGGTTTTAGCTCGTTAATAAGTTTTTTAATCCAGCCTGAAGCAGATGGGTTCATGGTTCTATTTAATTATGGTGCCAAAGATACTTTTTTAAAATTATTTTATGTCTTTTTTTCTCTTTTACAGAAAATTTATAAAACCAACATTACAAAAGTTGCGTAAGTGTCTGCGAGAACCAAAAATAATAATTAACAAAAAATCTCAAAAACATTATGAAAAATTTCAAATTTATTTTAGGAGTAGGTGTATTTGCAGCAGCAAGTTTCTTCTTCTTATCAGCGGATCACATTGATGCTCCAGCTGTACAAGGTGGTACAAGTGATATCACAGATTTTTACGCTTTTCAGGGAGAAAACACAGACAACTTAGTATTTGTTGCCAATGTACAAGGTCTTTTAAGTCCAGCAGCAACAGGAAGTGCTAGTTTTGACGAAAACGTAATGATTGAATTTAACATTGACAACACAGGAGACAATGTTGAAGATTTAGTAATCCAAGCTTTACCAAGAGATGGTAAAATGTACTTTTTTGGACCAGTTGCTCCAGGTACAACAGGATTAAGTAGTACAGTTATTGGATCAGGACCACAAACAATAGTAGATATTACATCTTACGGTACGTCTCCAATAGTGCAAACTACTGCAGGGATTTCTGCTTTTGCAGGACCAAGAGATGACCCATTTTTCTTCGATTTTAATCAGTACACAGCAATTATTGGTGGTACAGCTCCAGGATTTAATAATCCAGGAACAGACACATTTGCTGGAACTAATGTAATGTCAATTGTAGTTGAGGTACCAAAATCTATGATTGGTGGATCAGGAACAATTAATACTTGGGTAGAATCTAAGTCTAAATAATAACAAACTTTTAAAACTTACAAATTATGAAAAATTTAAAAAATATATTTACTGTGCTTCTTGTAACCTTAGTAGCCTTTAATTGCTCTAATGATGACGATGCTGCTGTAGTAGGACCAACAGGACCTTCTGGACCTGACTTTACAGGAGTTTACACTCAACAAGATCAAATGGGACGTCCTGCTGTAAATACAGTATTTGTGTCTTCAGGATCTAAAGATATGTTTAACACAACAGTACCAAGTAGCCAAAATGCAGCGTTTCAAAGTATGTTTGAGACTAACTTAACAGGATTAAGTCCAGCTTATGCTAACCCAGGAGATGCAAATGCACTAGGTTTAGATGCACCATCTTTTACAGGTTTACTTGCAACAGATGTACTTAATGTGTCTTTAGACGGAACAACAACTTTTTATGATGGTACAAATGTTTTAACAGGACGTACTTTAGCAGATGATGTTATTACTGTAGAATTATTATTAATCTTTGGTGGTGAGGATTTTAGTGAAAACCCAACACTATCTAATGATAATGTAGATGCAAATGATAAAGCATTTTCTACATCTTTCCCTTATTTAGCGTCTCCTTGGTAGACTAAAATTTAACCTAGAGTATTATAAATAGTACTCTAGGTTTTTTATTTTCGCCAATTCCCTTTTCAAACAAACAAAACAATAAAACAACACGATTATGAACACTAAACTATACATGCTGCTACTTGTTATAATTATGGCAACTAGTTGTTCAGAAAAAACAAAAACAATAACTAATCCAGAGGATTACAATCAGTTTTTAACTTTACAAACTAATACAGAAACCGTTAATGCAACTTCAGATTATAATTTCTGGACTAAAAAATTAGAGGCTACTCCAAATCAATTCTCTTACTTATCTCAAATTGCAGGAGCAGAATCAAGATTGTTTAAATCTACAGGAAACATCAAACATTTAAAATCTGCAGAGCAATCACTAATTGCATTAAATGAACAAACACAATATAATTCGGCTGGACATTTAAGAGCCTTAGCACGTAATTATATTTCACAACATAAATTTAAGCAAGCTTTAGAATTGCTTATTAAAGCTGAAGAAAACGGTCAAAATCTAAATGGTACTAAAAAAATGCTTTTTGATGTACATATGGAGTTAGGAGATTTTGGTATCGCCAAAAATTATCTAGAGGACGTTAAGGATTTAAACGATTTTGGATACCTAATCAGATTGTCAAAATGGAGCGATTATAAAGGCGACTTAGCTTCAGCAATTAATTATTTAGAGCGTGCAACGTTAAAAGCAGAGTCTTCTAAATTGGATAATTTAATGGAATGGTCTTATACTAACCTTGCCGATTTTTATGGTCATGATGGTCAAATAGAAAAATCGTATAACTATTATTTAAAATCTTTAGCCTTAAATCCTGATGATGCTTATGCTAAAAAAGGTATTGCTTGGATTGTGTATTCTCACGAAAAAAATGCTTCAGAAGCTAACCGTATTTTAGATGCTATCACGCAATTACATAATGCTCCAGACTATTTATTGTTTAAAGCAGAAATTGCAGAATATGAAAATAATATAGACGCTAAAAACAAGTATTTAGCTAGTTATTTTGAAGCTATTGATAATAAGGATTATGGCGATATGTATAATGTGTATTCTTCAAAAATATTAGCAGATACTAAAAACGAAAAAGCCATTACTTTAGCTAAAATTGAAGTAGAAAATAGACCAACGCCATTATCTTATGATCTACTAGCTTGGAGTTATTATAACAATGGTGACGTTAAAAAAGCATTAACAATAGCAGAGCAATACGTTTTAGGACAAACTTTTGAGCCAGAAGCACAATACCATATTGCAGCAATATATAAAGCTAATGGTAAATTAAAAGAAGTAGCTGAACTTAAAAAAGAATTACAAGAAAGTAGTTATGAGTTAGGTCCATTAACCACCAAAGTAGTAAACCAATTATAGTATTTAGATAATGAAAAGTATAATCACTTATTTAGCATTTTTAGGTGTTGTTTTAACAGCAAATGCACAAACAGTTAAAGGGTATGTTATGGATAATAACCAACCTTTAGAAACTGCTTATGTGTATAATCAAACCTCAAAAGAACACGCACATACCAATCAATTTGGACAGTTTGTAATCAATAAAACAAAAGTAGGTGATAGCCTAATGGTTGGTTTACTAGGTTATCAAAAGAAAACACTTGTTTTAACGCAATCACTTTTAGACAATACATTTACAATAAATTTAGAGGCTAAAGCATTTGTTTTAGACGAGTTAGTTTTGTCAGAGCCAATAGATGTAATGAATAGTATGATTAAAATAGATTTGGCAACAAGTCCAATTAACTCATCACAAGAAATTTTAAGAAAAGTACCAGGTTTAATCATTGGTCAACATGCAGGTGGTGGTAAAGCAGAACAAATATTTTTAAGAGGTTTTGATGTCGACCATGGTACAGATGTTGGTTTGTCAGTAGATGGTATGCCAGTAAACATGGTATCTCATGCACATGGTCAAGGCTATAGTGACTTGCATTTTTTAATTCCAGAAACTATAAACACCATCAATTTTGGTAAAGGTCCATATTATGCAAATCATGGTGATTTTAATACAGCTGGATTTGTAGATTTTAAAACAAAAGATAAGTTAGAGGATAACTTAATTAGTTTTTCAGCAGGTCAATTTAATTCGTTAAGAACTTTAGGAATGTTTAATCTTCTAGAAAACAAATCCTCTCAGAATGCATATGTAGCTGTAGAGTATATTGAGACTGATGGACCTTTTGAATCGCCTCAAAATTTTGATAGATTAAATATTGTAAGTAAGTATAATGCCTATTTAAATAATGATTCTAAAATAGGAGTAACCCTTAGTCACTTTACAAGTCAATGGGATGCTTCAGGTCAAATCCCTCAACGATTAGTGGATAACGGAACGCTTTCCAATTTTGGAGCTGTGGACGATACAGAAGGAGGTAACACCAATCGTACTAACCTTAATGTGCAATACAGTACAATATTAGATAACGACGTGTCTATGCAGACTAATGCTTTTTACTCTAACTACAATTTTGAGCTATATTCTAACTTCACTTTCTTTTTAGAAGACCCAATAAATGGAGATCAAATAAAGCAAAAAGAAGCGCGTAATATTTTTGGATTTAATACACAGTTTAAAAAAAATAAAAACTACGATACGTTTGATATTACTTATAATTCTGGTGTTGGTTTAAGATATGACGATGTTAGTGATATTGAGTTATCGCGTACTTTAAATAGAAAACAAACCTTAGAAAATATTCAATTGGGTAATGTTAATCAACGTAATTTATATGGGTTTTTTAATGCTGAAATTGATTTAGGTAAAGTTAAAATTACACCAGCTTTACGTCTAGAATATATTAAATTTCAGTACCAAGACCAATTAAGTCCAACATACTCTAACCTTACTGATAGTGAAGTCGCTATTTTACCAAAATTAAGTATTGAGTATAATCAAAATAATAATGTGCAATGGTTTGTTAAATCCGGAATTGGATTTCACTCAAACGATTCTAGAGTGGTTTTAAATCAAGAAATAGATAACGCTTTACCAAAAGCTTATGGATTAGATTTAGGAAACATTTGGAAACCAACAGAAAAGTTAGTTATTAATACAGCTTTATGGTACTTGTTTTCTGAAGAAGAATTTGTTTACGTTGGAGATGCAGGAATTATTGAGCCTAGCGGAAAATCTGAACGTTATGGAGTAGATTTTGGGGTTAGATACCAATTAACAGATAATATTTACTTTAATACAGACGCTACACTTACCAGAGCAAGAAGTTTGGAAGAAGACAACGGAAACGATTATATACCATTAGCACCAGATTTTACATTAGTAGGAGGTTTATCTTTTAAAGATTTAAATAATTTTTCAGGAGGAATTAACTACAGATACGTAGATGATAGACCTGCAAATGAAGATAATAGTGTGCAAGCAGAAGGCTATTTTGTAACAGATTTAAATGTTAACTATGCGTTTAACAAACACTGGAGATTAGGTGTTAGTATTGAAAATGTATTGGATACAGATTGGAAAGAAACTCAATTTTTAACCGAGTCAAGATTACAAAATGAAGTTGATCCAGTGGAAGAGATTCACTTTACACCTGGAACACCTTTTAACTTTAAAACGACATTAAGTTACACGTTTTAAAAATAAATAAAACCTTACTCATAAAAATTACGTAAGTATAGTTGCAATCAGTTTAAGGGAAACAATTAATTGCACAACTAACATTAATTTAAATGCTATGAAAAAGTAAGGTTTGTTTTTTGTTAGTTTGTTTTGAAAGCGTTTGATAATTTATTATCAAACGCTTTCTTTTTTATATCATGTTTATAATTCATCTAAATAGAACATTATGTTTAAAGTATTAGGGATTACTAATTACTAGAGTAGTGGTTTACGTAATTCATTATTAAAAGTAATAGATTATGCCTAAACTGTAAGCAATGTTACTTAGACATAGATTTATCACATTAAGGCTTTATATTTAATTATTAAACATTGAAATTAGGCGCTTATTTAGGGCATTTAAAATCACAAAAGCTTATATCTGTTTGCTTATGTTTCATTAGATTATTATTTATTAGCAAATGGCTATCATTTTTAAATAACAAACAAGCTCAAGTGTATGATACTGTATAAATTAGTTTGATATAGTAAAGCAAAAAAAAAGACACCTAATAGGTGTCTTTTTTGTAAGTGATTTATAATCTTATAAGGATGCCAAAGCACCTAAAGTATATAACTGCTCTAATGTTGGAGAAGGACTTCCTCCAGCTGGCTCTAACGTTATACCAAATGCTTGTGATTGATTAGCATTTTTAAGTTTAAAAATCTTATTGTCATCTTGTATAAAATCGTCAATAGTACCTAAACTAGTTGGTGTTAGAGGATTTAAAGTTAAAGACCAGACTTGGTATACTTTACCTTCTGGAGGCTCTGGTAAACCTTGTAAGTCTAAATAGACTGTGTCATCTTTTTTGTCCCAATACACATTAGCAAAAGCTCCAGGAGCTGCAGCTTGACCTTCTAATGGTATATTAATAATGCTCTTATCTCTAATTATATTTAATAAGTTTTTAGTTTCTGCTAAATCAGTTTTAGAAGTTTCCATTTGGATTTCTAAAAAGTCTTTTTCAGTGTTAACCGTTTGTATTTGGTTTTCTAAATCAGATTTTTGATTTATTGTCCAAATTAATCCACCTGCTAAAACAACAGCAGCTGCCCAACCAGAATAATTTAACCATTGGGTTTTAGGTCTGTTTAAACTAATAACCTTACTATCTGTATTGTTGTTTAATCTACCTTTTATAGTATTAAAAGCGATATCTTTTTTTGGAGAGACACTTGCAGTTAATTTAACTATAGCAGCCTCTATCTCTAAAACTTCTTTTAGGACTTCGGGATGTTTCAACATTAGATCATATACTTCACTACTTTCTTTTTCAGAAAGCTGTCCAGCAACGTACAGTTCTAATATTCCTGAGTTTATATAGTCGTTAATGTTCATATTATAGTACAGCTTCTCTTAATTCTTTAATACAATTTCTATTCCTAGTCTTAATCGTCCCAATTGGCATGTCTAACTCTTCTGAGGCTTCTTTTTGTGTAAACCCTTTAAAGTATAATAGCTCAATCACTTCAATGCACTTTTTAGCTAATTTATCTACAAATTTCTTGATGCCTATAGCATCAGTACTATCGTCTAAACTATCATGCGACTGGATAATATCTACGAAAAAATCAGAGTTAAGGTTTTTACCCGAGTTTTTAAAGGACTTAGATCTAGTTTTATCTATTGCTGCATTTCTAGCAATATTTATTAACCAAGTAAAGAAACGACCTTTTTTAACGTCATAACTATCGGCTTTATGCCAAGCTTTGATAAATACGTCTTGCATGATTTCTTCCGCAATGTCATTATCTCTAACTATATTATAAATTACACCATGCATACTATCTTTGTACATATCGTATAATTTTTCAAAAGCCTTTTCGTCTTTCTTCTTAAATTGAACTACTAAATTATCTATATCCATATAAAAATATCTTGAACTAAAGTATAATAAAAAACATAAAAAAATCGCTTAAAAGCGATTTTTTTTAATCTATTGCTATTGTGGATTACTTAATGATCCCTCCACAACTTACACGTCCACCAGCATCTCCTGTTGGTTGTGTTGTAAAGTCATCTGTACCAGCATGTACAATTATTGCTTTACCTAATATGTCTTTGTTCTCGTCACCACATCCAATACACCACTCATCTGTTTTTAGCATTATTGTTGCATGACCATTAGCGTCTGCTTGTAAATTACCAATGTCGCCTTTATGGTATCCAGCTTTACTTCCCCATTTTCCGTGAGGTGCTCCTGTAGGATTCCAGTGTCCACCTGTAGATTTTCCGTCATCCGAAGAACAATCTGCTTTTTCATGAATATGGATAGCGTGTATTCCTGGCTCTAAACCACTAAGCATTGCGGTAAATTTAATTTGGTCATCTTCTTCTGTAAATACAGCATTACCTGTAACATTGCTTCCGCTTTTAGATTCTAATTTTAGTTTAACCTTTTTTGCTGTTTCGGCTACGGTTTTTTCAGTTTCAGGTTGTGTTTTGTCTTCTTTACAGCTTATAAATACTGCAAAAGTTAACACTAATAGTAGTAATGATATTTTTTTCATTTTATTTAGATTTTTAAGTTAAGTAGCTCTGTCAAACTGCTTTTTTACTAATATAATAAAATACTATTAGTTTTTTCTTAAAAAAGTGTTGATTTCTATTGAAACGTCTTCCCATGTTTTACTAACACCATCTGCACCTTTGTGTAAATCAAAACAAACTTTATTTAAAATACTTAAAGCACCTAAGGCATCCCAATCTTTTAATTGCATTGTCGCAGACATGGCTACACGTCTTTCATCCGTGATTTTTACTTCTAATGGTAAGTCATTAGTGACACCATTCATGGTAATAGAAGCAATGTATTTGTTATCTATATGTTTAATCGTTCCTTTTATAAATTCAGGATTTAACATCTCTCCAAAAAATGAAGTTTTTAACTTTAAATCTCTTGCGTCGTTGTCTGTAAATAATCCACTAATTGGAATAGAAAAGTTTAAATTGTTTAATGCATCCTGTGGAGAATCTCCAGCTTTTTCATCAAAATTTAAAGTGACAAACTGTCCACCAACAGGAACTTTTTCAGTCGTTTTGTAAGCAGTCCATTTTACTGTTGTTCCTTCTGGTTTTACAACAAATTTTTCAGTTTTTGCTACAGACTCAGTTGTTTCTTTTTTAGTATCAGAAGTTTTAGTGTCGTCTATACAACTTACAGCAAAAACAAGAGATAATGCCAATACTAATTTTGTTATTTTTTTCATTTTAAAAATTTATTTTTTTCGTAATTATTATAATGTCAGATACATAATTTTACTGTTGTAATTTACAAACAATTAATCTAAACTAAAGGTTTTAATTTCATCTATCCCTTTGGTCATATTAATTTTAATAATGCTTTGATAATAAGGTTTAAAGTTAGTATTAAAAAAGGTGTTTGTTTTTTCTAACGCTAATTTTAAATCTTCTTTAGCATGTTGTAACAAGGTGGTTTCTGTACTAGTTAAACCATTTTGTCTTGTTGCTATATACCAAGATGCAGTACCTATTCTGTTATTTACACTAACATCTAAAGTTTTAGTTATTCCTTGGCGTTTATCTTGTTTGCCAATGTAAATATCTAATAATTCATCAATTTGTTTAATTATGTCTTTGGAGGCTTTTATTTCATCTTTATATTTTTCTTTATCTAAATCTGTTAATTCTGCTTTGTATTTTTCAGCTAACTTTTTATTTTCGGCTAATTGCTTAGTGGCATCAGCAGCTATTTGACGGATATTTTCAATCTCTTTTAAAGCAGCATAGACAGCATCTGTATTTTTGGTAGAAACTTCTAGTCTTGGATCTGACGCTACAGTAATCATGGTTTCTGAAGTTTGGTCACCATATTCTAAAATAGCTTTGTAGTTACCTGGTTTTACATCTACACCTCCAGATTCTCTAGAGCTTTTTCTAACGGTTCTTGATGGTCTGTCGCCACCTTTTTCGTCCATATACCAAGTCCATTTATGTAATCCTTTACCTTCTGGAACCTTACGTTTTAAGGTTCTAATTAACTTATCTCCATTGTATATTTTTAATGAAATAGAATCCCATTTAATTTCATTTTTATCGTCATCAGCATCAGAATCATTTGCTTTATCATCATCGTCTTCATTTTTCTCTTCTTTTGAAGCTTTTACAGGATTAACCAAATACGTAAATTGCGCACCACGACCTCTGTTATCTCCATTAAACATAGCATCTGCACCAAATCGACTTCCTGTTGGTTGTTGGTAAGCTGCTTGATAGGCAATAGGAGGAGAGAATAGGGTTATTTTACTGTCTATAACTTGTTTGTTTTTTGCTATAGCACGTAATGGTCTAATATCGTCCAAAACCCAAGCAGCACGTCCAAAAGTCCCAATTACTAAATCATGCTCTCTAGGATGGATTACTAAGTCTTTTACAGAAACAGTAGGGAAACCTTCCGTCCATTTAGTCCAATTATTACCTGCGTTTATAGATACGTATAAACCATCATCTGTACCTAAAAATAGTAAGTTTGGTTCTTCTAGATCTTCAATAATTGATAAGGTGTAACTTTTAACATCATTTTCGTCTACAATACGCTCCCATGTTTTACCGTAGTTAGTTGTTTTATAAGCGTAAGGTGTGTAGTTAAAACGTCTGTAATCATTCGCGATAAGCAAAGCTTCACCTTTATTTTTATTACTAGCTTTTATTTGTGCAATCCAACTACCTTTAGGTAATCCTTTTAGATTATTTGACACGTCGTTATAGCTTTCTCCTCCATTTGTGGTAACATGCACGCGACCATCATCTGTACCAACCCAAAAGACATCTTTTTCTGCAGGAGAAGGTTCTATTACTAAAATAGTACAGTGGTTTTCTGCTCCTGTAGCATCCATAGTTAAGCCACCACTTTCATGTTGTTTTAATTTTTCAGGATCGTTAGTAGTTAAATCAGGTGAGATGACTTTCCATGTTAATCCTTTGTCTGTAGATTTATGTACAAACTGACTTCCAAAATAAATAGTATTATTGCTAAAAGGGTCAATATTTATTGCGCTATTCCAATTAAATCTTAAGGTAACATCTTTATCTGGATGTGTTGGTTGTATAGTATAATTATTACCTGTTTGCCAATCATATCTGCTAACAGAGCCTTGTTGACTCATGGTCCAACCGTAACGCGAATCGTCTTTATCTGGTACCACATCAAAACCATCTCCAAAACTAATCTCTTGCCAATAGCTGTTACGTATACCTTGTGCACGCCAAACATAAGCAGGACCTCTCCATGATCCGTTATCTTGCATACCTCCATACACATTATATGGATATTCATTATCTACATTAATATGGTAAAATTGAGCAACAGGAAGGTTACCAACAAAACGCCAGTTTTTACCACCATCTTTAGTAATATTTAATCCACCATCATTACCATCAATCATAAAATTACCATTTGTAGGATGTATCCACCAAGCATGATGGTCAGGATGGACTCCATTGTTTGCACCATAAGCAGGCATTAACTGTGTAAAGTTTTTACCACCATCTTCACTAACATTAATATAAGTGTAAACGGAATATACTCTGTTTTCGTTTTGTGGATCAACATATATTTCAGAATAGTAAAAGGGTCTATTACCAATATCACTTTTATCATTTATTTTTTTCCATTTAAACCCACCATCATCACTTCTGTAAAGTGCATTTTTTTTTGCTTCAACCAAGGCATAGATAATATTAGGTTTGTTAGCAGCTATTGCGACACCAATACGCCCTAATTCCCCTTTAGGGAAACCTTCTTTTTCTGTAACTTTAGTCCAATTTTCTCCACCATCGTGTGTAATATGCAATCCAGATCCTGTTCCTCCAGATTTAAAAAACCAAGGCTCACGTTTATGCTCCCAAAGTGTAGCAATTAATTTGTTTGGATTGGTTGGATCCATAACAAGATCTGCAGCTCCTGTTTTGTTATTGGCAAATAATATTTTTTTCCATGATTTACCACCATCTGTAGTTTTAAAAATACCACGTTCTGGATGTTCTCCCCATGGACTACCAATTGCAGCAGCATACACTATATTAGGATTTGTAGGATCTATAACCACACGATGTATGTGTCTGGTGTTTTCTAAACCCATAAGCATCCATGATTTTCCAGCGTCTAAAGATTTATAGATTCCATAACCACCATTTAAGCTATTTCTAGGATTACCTTCTCCAGTACCTACCCAAATCACACTTGGATTAGATTGTTGTATGGCAACTGCACCAACAGATGCTGTGACTTCTTTTTCAAATATAGGTTCCCATTTTATACCTCCAGAAGTCGATTTCCATAAACCACCAGAAGCAGTACCAACATACATAATATCTGGATTAGCGTGAACAGCATCTATTGCTGTAACACGACCAGACATTCCGCCTGGACCAATGTTTCTTGGTTTCATGTTTTTAACTAAATCCATAGAGAATTCTTGCGAAAACGCTGTAATACAGAAGAGTAATAAGAGGGTAAAGGATAGTTTTTTCATTTTTGGTCGATTAGTTTGCATAAAGTTAAACAACATAATCTTAAAAAGCTGTTAAGACGTTTATTTTGATGTTAAAATGTCGTATTTTTATACTGCATGAAAAACAAAAATAACAACAGAAAAGGCTTTGTATTTAAACCATACGAAGCACCTTCGCAATCCCCTTTTGAGAAGCTTTTTGATATTTTTAAAGAATTAATTACGCATACTTCTGGAGATTTTGACGAAGCTATAGATTGGCTTCGCGAATTAGATAAAGAATATAAATTAACCACTCCAGAATATTCAATTGACGATTTTATTGAAGATCTTAAAGAAAAAGGTTACATACGTGAAGAAATTAAACCAGATGGAAACAAAGGGAATGCTATTACAGCAAAGACTGAGCGTGCCATTAGACAATCTGCATTGGATCAAATATTTGGTAACATCAAACGTAGTGGTTCTGGAAACCATAAAAGTAAAGGTGTTGGAATAGGAGATGAGCATACAGGCGATTTTAGAAACTACCAATTTGGCGACAGTTTGGATAAAGTCTCTATGACGGAAAGTCTAAGAAACGCACAAATTAACAACGGAATTGGCGATTTTAATTTAACCGAAGACGATTTAGTGGTCGAAGAAACCACACATAAGTCACAAATGAGTACGGTTTTAATGATAGACATTAGCCACAGTATGATTTTGTATGGAGAGGACAGAATAACACCTGCTAAAAAAGTAGCGATGGCTTTAGCCGAATTAATTACAACACGCTACCCAAAAGATACCTTAGACATATTAGTTTTCGGTAACGATGCTTGGCCAATAAAAATTAAAGATTTACCCTATTTAAACGTTGGTCCATATCATACAAATACGGTTGCTGGACTACAATTAGCAATGGATTTATTGCGTCGTAAACGTAATACTAATAAGCAAATTTTTATGATAACAGATGGTAAACCAAGTTGCTTGCGTTTGCCAGACGGAACCTATTATAAAGATAGTAATGGTTTAAACCCATACATTACTAATAAATGCTATGCACAAGCACAACAAGCCAGAAAATTGCATATTCCTATTACAACTTTTATGATTGCTCAAGACCCTTATTTAATGCAATTTGTAGAAGAATTTACGCATGCCAATCAAGGAAAAGCTTTTTATACAGGCTTGAAAGGACTAGGTGAAATGATTTTTGAAGATTACGAAACAAATAGAAAAAAAAGAATTAAAGGATAAAAAAAGCTAAGAGTTATAAGTGAAAAATTTTCACGCTCGAATGAAAAAGATTTAAAAGAACTATGGAAATAAAAAATATTAAAACTTTAGGCGAATTAAAAAAAGCTGGATACAAAAGCAAGTCTATTAAAGATGAATTAAGAGATAATTTAATTGAAAAAATAAAAAATAAAACAACCGTTTTTGAAGGCGTACATGGTTACGAAAACACTGTGATTCCAGAGTTAGAACGTGCCATTTTATCACGTCATAATATCAACTTTTTAGGATTACGTGGTCAAGCAAAAACACGTTTAGCACGTTTAATGCTTAATTTGTTAGACGAGTATATTCCTGTGGTTGATGGTTCCGAAATTAATGACGATCCTTTACAACCCATTTCACGTTTTGCAACCGAATTGATTACAGAAAAAGGAGACGACACACCAATTACTTGGATGCATAGAAGCGAGCGTTTTGCCGAAAAATTAGCAACTCCAGATGTTACTGTTGCAGATATTATTGGTGATGTGGATCCAATAAAAGCAGCAAACTTAAAGTTGAGTTATGCAGATGACAGAGTAATACATTACGGAATGATTCCGCGTGTAAACCGTTGTATTTTTGTTATTAATGAATTACCAGATTTACAAGCTAGAATACAAGTGGCTTTATTTAATATTTTACAAGAAGGTGATATACAGATTAGAGGATTTAAATTACGTTTACCTTTAGATATGCAGTTTATTTTTACTGCAAACCCTGAAGATTATACTAATAGAGGAAGCATTGTAACACCTTTAAAAGATAGAATTGGATCGCAAATTTTAACGCATTATCCAACAGATATTGAAACAGCAAAAACCATTACGCAACAAGAAGCGAAATCCGATGGACGCCAAAAAGAAAGTATTCATGTGCCGGAATTAGCAAAAGATTTGTTAGAACAAATTGTATTTGAAGCACGTGATAGTGATTTTATTGACGAAAAAAGTGGCGTAAGTGCACGTTTAAGTATTACCGCATTTGAAAACTTATTAAGTACAGCAGAGCTTAGAGGATTAAAAAATGGAGATGATACTACAACTATTAGATTATCAGACTTTTTAGGAATTATTCCTGCTATTACTGGTAAAGTTGAGTTGGTTTATGAAGGTGAACAAGAAGGTGCTGCACAAGTGGCTTATAACTTAATAGGTGAAGCGGTTAAAAGTTTATTTCCTGAGTTTTTCCCTAAGATAGAAAAATTAAAAAAACAAGAAGATGTAAGTCCTTATGATGACATTGTCTCTTGGTTTTTCAATGCTTCTGAAGGTTTTGAGTTATTAGACGGTTTACGAGACAAGGAGTATAAAAATCTATTAGATGCAGTTTCTCCTTTAGATGATTTATTAGCAGAACACCAACCAAAATTAACAAAACAAGAAAGTTATTTTGTAAAAGAGTTTGTGCTTTGGGCTTTAGTGGAATATAAACAATTAAGTAAACACAGATTTACTGAAGGGATTCAGTTTAAAGATCCTTACGGAAGTTTTATTAGTGGTTTATAATTTTGAAACTTAAAACAATAAAAAAGCGCATCATTTTAATGATGCGCTTTTTTATTTAAACCAGTGTGGTAGCCACTTCTATATCGCTATGTAACGTTTTATGCACTGGACATTTATCTGCAATTTGAAGAATACGTTGTATCTGTTTTTCGTCTAAATTACCTTTTAGTTTAATCTCTCTATTAAACGTGTCTACTTTCATTTCTTTTTGTTCGCCATTTTCAACAACTTGTTTTGATACTTTAGTATGTGAAGTGTGGACTTCAATATTTTGTAAATCCCATCCTTTTCGTTTAACATACATTTGAACAGTCATTGCAGTACAAGCAGATAATCCAGCTGAGACAAACTCATATGGCGAAGGTCCAAAATCATTGCCACCAAAATTTGTAGGCTCATCAGCCATCATAGTATGACTTCCAACAGTCATTTGTGTGGTAAAACCATCTTTAGCATCTAAACTTGCAACTGCTTGATGTGTTGTCTTTACTATTTCTGTTCTAGGTATGGTAATATAGCGTTTTGCCCAAGTAGCAATCACACTTCCTACGTAAACAGAATCCTCTTTTTTCATTAATAAATGATCCGCTCCATCTAGCGTTACAAAACTTTTTGGATGTCTTGCTGCGATATAAATTTCTTCAGCATTTTCAATACCTACGGTTGTGTCTTGAGGCGAATGCATGACTAATAAGGCTTTCCGTAAATTTTTAGCAACGTCTGGTAGTGACTTAGTTTCAATATCTTCTAAAAATTGTTTTTTAATTGTAAATGGTCTTCCTCCAATATTCACATTTGCTTTTCCTGTTGCCTTAATTTCTTCAACACTACTTTGTATTAAATGCTTGACGTGTTTTGGATTAGAAGGTGCTCCAATGGTTGCAACCGCTTTAACAGATTCTATTGTAGAGGCAGCAAATATAACAGCAGCTCCACCTAAGGAATGTCCAATTAATAGGGAAGGAGCAGTATAGTTTTCTTTCAAATAATTAGAAGCGCTAATTAAATCTTCTACATTTCCTGAAAAATTGGTGTTTTCAAAATCACCTTCACTTTCCCCTAAACCAGTAAAATCAAAACGTAATACTCCAAAGCCATTTGATGTTAATTCGCGAGAAATATTTTTTACTGCAGATAAGTTTTTATTACAAGTAAAACAATGTGCGAAAATGGCAAAATTATGAGGATGTTGATTTATTGGCAGCTCTAAACGACCAACTAATTGTTGACCTTCTGCATTAGTGAAATTTATTTTTTGAATATTCATTGTGTTGAGGTTTTATATTAAGTCGAAAAAAAGTGAAAGCCTTTCAATATTTAGTCATTACCACGTATCTCTAGACTTAATATTGGCTTCGCAAAATTTAATAATCTCTGTAATTCTCTTTTCTTTTGTAGCTTCCCGTTTGGCTTGGTTTAGCCAATACAAATAACTTTTTCTGTATGAAGGCGCAAAATTGTTATAGTTTTTAAAAGCTTTCGGGTTTGCATTAAAGGCTAATTGTAATGCTTCGGGAATTATACCTTTTTCAACGTCATCTAAAGCAGTCCAACTTCCGTTTTGCTTTCCTGTTTTAATTATTTCTAAACCTTTTGGATGCATTAAGTCTTCTGCAAGTAAAGCTTTAACGTGTCTTTTGTTAAGTGCGCTCCAAACACTTTTTGGATTACGTTTACAAAAATATTGTCTGCGTTTTCCATCTCCTAAACTTTTAACAGTACTATCGATCCAACCATAACACAAGGCTACTTTTACAGCTTCTTCCCAACGCATACTTTCGTTTTTGTGGTCTACTTTGTAAAAGATGAGGTAGACACCATCATCGCTGTCGTGATTGATGTGTAACCATTCTCGCCATTCAGTGTCAGATTTAAAATAGTACTCGTCAGTAGTCATTTTAAAGCGCTTTTACATTTACATAAAAATTACTATCTACTTTTATTTTGGCATCTTTAAATTTTAATTTAAGCGTTTGATTGTTTTTTGAAGGTGTAATCCATTGATTAACACCATTGACTTCAATTTGAATTGGCATTATAAAGTCATCAACTATATTAGTCCATTTGTAGTGTAATTTTTTACCTTCCACTTGATATTCTAAAACAGGAATTTTAGTAGTACGCAAATATTGATTAAAAATCCCTTTTAAATCCAAACCAGATTCTTCAGCTAAACAGTTTTCAATTTGTTGTGTTGTTACGGTTTGATGATAGAATTTTGAATTTAAAGTACGTAATATTTGTCTCCATTTTTCGTCATCTTTAACCAATTGACGAATGGTATGAAGCATGTTTGCACCTTTGTAATACATGTCGCCAGAACCTTCATTATTAACATTATAATGTCCAATTAACGGTCTGTCATTTTGAATACCTCTTCTTGTACCAATAACGTATTCTGATGAGGCTTGTTTACCGTAATAATAATCTAAAAATAAGCTTTCAGAATAAGCAGTAAAACTTTCGTGAATCCACATATCTGCAATATCTACATTGGTAATATTGTTTGCAAACCACTCGTGTCCAGCTTCGTGAATAATAATAAAATCAAATTTTAAACCCCAACCTGTTCCAGATAAATCGCTACCCAAATAGCCATTCATATATTTGTTTCCGTAAGTTACAGAACTTTGGTGTTCCATACCTAAATAAGGAACTTCTACCAGTTTAAAACTATCTTCGTAAAACGGATAAGGACCAAACCAATGTTCAAAAGCTTTCATCATTTTTGGTGCATCTTTAAAATGGGTTTTTGCTTTTCCAAGGTTGTCTTTTAAGACGTAATAATTCATGTCTAAATCGCCTTTTTCGCCTTTAAAAACTTCAGAAAAGTTAGCATAATCACCAATATTAATATTTACACCATAGTTGTTAATTGGGTTTGCTACATGCCAATTAGTTGTAATTGTTTCATCTTTATTATCAATAATATTTTTAAGTCTTCCGTTAGACACATTCATTAGCCCTTTTGGGATAGTAACGCTAATATCCATACTATCTACTTCGTCATACATGTGGTCTTTATTAGGCCACCAAACACTTGCGCCAAGTCCTTGACAGGATGAAGCTATGAAATGATTTCCGTTTTTGTCTTTTTTCCAAGAAATTCCGCCATCCCAAGGTGCTCTAACAGCTTCACGAGGTTTCCCTTCGTAATAAGCAATTACACTATTTGTTTCACCTATATATTGTTGATCTTTAAGCATTACAAAGTGTGCATTTCCATCGTGTTTTATTTCTAGTTCTTTATTGTTTTGAGTCACTTTAGTCAATACTAATGGTTCTTGCAAATCAATTTGTAATACTTGGTTTGGTTTTAAAACGGTATACTGAATTGTATTTGTTCCAGAAATTGTTTTATGTTCTGGATTAACTTTAATATCTAAATGATAATAGGTTAAATCCCACCATTCGCGCTCTGGAGTGATACTACCACGAAGCGTGTCTTGTCTAGTAAAGTTGTTTTTTTCTTGTAGTAAACCTTGGGCTTTTAAGTTTGAATATCCAGTTAGAATTAATATTAAACTTGCTATTAGAGTTTTATTCATTTTTTATTCTTTTAAAATTAAAGTCCCAAAAACAGAAGCATCAATCCAGCCTCTATTTTTATCTTCTCCTTCAATAATTTCTGATCCTATAAAATTTTCGCGTTCAGTACTTGAATCATTATCACAATATGCTATGGCAAATCCTATCTTTTTATTAGAGAACAAATTAGTAGGTGAGTTATGTCCTCCATCAATATAATTAGCTTTATAAATATGTATTTTTAGTTCCCAAATAGAAGTGTTACCCGAAGTAATTCTCTTAGATTCTACGTGGTTGTTATAAAGAGTTGGTTTTTCGCCAGGAGCAATATCAACGACGTTTCCATCTAGTGCAACATGATAAGCAAATGCGTTGTGATTATATTGATGCTCACCACCACTATTATCCTCGTCAATAAAGACTTCAACACAATCATCATCCCACCATAATTTTAATGGGTCTTTATATTGATCATAAAGTGAATCGTCTTGAATTTTGACTAAAGCAAAAAGAGCTTGTTCGTTCCAAGTTAGTTTGTATTGTCCTTTAAAGTCTTCATCATTATAATTCTCTCCTAACCAATTTTGGTCTATGGCATGCCATTTGGCATTAATCCAAGCATCTTCAGTTGCTCTACCGTCTACTAATATTTGATCTTGTGCTTTTAATACTACAGTCGGTGGTTTTTCGGGTTTAAAAATTTGTTTCTGATTATTATTACAGCTTAAAAGTAGCAAAGCGCTAGTAAAAAATAGGAAGTGTTTAATCATTTACTTTTAATTTTTTACTAAAGTAACAAAATTAAAAAAGCTGTTTCATTACAAAACAGCTTTTTAGGGTAATTAAAACTAAAACTTAATTTTTAGAAGCAGTATTTTCCTTCTGCTTTTACTTTTTCTGCAATCTCGATACGTAAATCTACGATATCTGGATAATTAGCATATTTTGTAAAACGCTTAAGACCCATTAACATCATGCGTTGTTCGTCTCCTTCAGCAAAAGAAATAATACTTTCTTTTCCTTTTTCTTCAACGATATCTACAGCGTGATATAAATATAATTTAGCCATTGCGATTTGAGCAGATTGCTCAGCTTCGCTAGTACGCTTAACGTTTTTCTCTGTTCTTAAAATTGCAGACTCTGCCATATAGATTTCAATTAAGATATCTGCAGCTGCAATTAATAATTGTTGGTGATCTTCTAATTGAGGACCATATTTTTGAACAGCACCACCTGCAACCATTAAGAATGTCTTTTTAAGTTTCTTAATCATTTCTTTTTCTTCTGAAAATAACTCAGAGTAATCTGGTGTTTCAAAAGATGGTATTCCCATTAATTCTTCTTGTACTTTAGAAGCAGGACCTAATAAGTCAACATGACCTTTCATTGCCTTTTTAACTAACATACCAACCGCTAACATTCTGTTAATCTCGTTAGTTCCTTCGTATATACGTGCAATTCTAGCATCTCTCCAAGCAGATTCCATAGGAGTTTCTTCAGAGAATCCCATTCCACCAAAAATTTGGATTCCTTCATCTGCACAATTTTGTACATCTTCAGATACCGCAACTTTTAATATAGAACATTCAATTGCATATTCTTCAACACCTTTAAGCTCTGCTTCTTGGTGTGTATTTCCAGCAGCTTCACGCATCGCGATTCTGTCTTCAATATTTTTAGCAGCTCTATAAGTAGCAGATTCACCAGCATAAGCACTTGCAGCCATTTCGGCTAACTTTACTTTAATTGCTCCAAAATCTGCAATAGGTGTTTTAAATTGCTTACGTTCTTTAGCATAGTTTACAGCAGTAGTTAAGATACGTCTTTGAGAATCTAAGCATGCAGCAGCTAATTTAATACGACCAACGTTAAGAGCATTCATCGCAATTTTAAAACCTTCACCACGACCAGCTAACATATTTTCAGCAGGAACAACAGTGTCGTTAAAAAATACTTGACGCGTAGAAGACGCACGAATACCTAATTTATGTTCTTCTTCACCTAAAGTAATTCCGTTAGGATTTTCACCATCATATTCAACGATAAATCCAGTAATGTTTTTATCATCTTCAATACGAGCAAAAACAATCATCACACTACAGAATCCTGCATTTGAGATCCACATTTTTTGACCGTTAATTTTGTATGATTTTCCATCTGCAGAAAGCTCAGCAGTTGTTTTTCCAGAATTTGCATCAGATCCAGCTCCAGGCTCTGTTAAACAGTAAGCTCCAAACCACTCTCCAGAAGCTAATTTTGGTACGTATTTTTGTTTTTGTTCATCAGTACCATAAAGAGTAATTGGCATAGTACCAATACCTGTATGTGCACCAAAAGCAGTACTAAATGATCCTGTTCCAGAAGAAATGTAATCACATGTTAATACTGTCGAAACAAATCCCATTCCCATTCCGCCAAAAGCTTCAGGTACAGCTACACTTAAAAAACCCATATCTCCAGCTTTACGCATAACTTCCTCAGTTAGTGCATAGTCTTTAGCTTCAAAACGTGCTTTATGTGGTATAATTTCACGGTCATTAAATTCCATTACAGAATCTTTCATCATTGCTTGTTCTTCTGAAAAATCTTCAGGAGTAAACACATCGTCACAATTTGTTTCTTTTACTAAGAATTGACCACCTCTTAAGATGTCTTTTTCTAAATCTGCCATTTTATAGTATTGTATTAAGTTCTTTGATTAATTTAAAAATTCGAATATTCCACAAGCACCTTGACCTGTACCAACACACATAGTAACTGCACCATATTTACCTTTCATGTCTTGCTTACGCATTTCATCAAAAAGTTGTACAGATAGTTTTGCTCCTGTACATCCTAATGGATGACCCAATGCAATTGCACCACCATTTACGTTAATAATATCTGGATTAAGGTTTAATTCTCTGATTACTGCTAAAGATTGAGAAGCAAAAGCTTCATTTAACTCAATTAAAGCTAAATCGTCTTGTTTTAATCCTGCTTGTTTTAAAGCTTTTGGAATCGCTTTTACTGGTCCAATACCCATGATACGAGGCTCAACACCTGCTGCAGCATAGTTTACCATTCTTGCAATTGGCTCTAAACCTAGCTCTTTAACCATGTCTTCACTCATAACCATTACAAAAGCAGCACCATCACTCATTTGTGACGAGTTACCAGCTGTAACACTTCCTCCAGCAGCAAATACTGCTCTAAGTTTTGCTAAAGCTTCTTTACTAGTTCCTGCACGAGGTCCTTCGTCTTTAGTTACTGTGTAAGATTTTGTCGCTTTCTTTCCGTTAGCATCAATGTAAGTTTGTTCCACTTCAATTGGTACTATTTGATCTTGAAAACGATTTTCAGCTTGCGCTCTTAAGGCTTTCATGTGCGAATTAAATGCAAATTCATCTTGGTCTTCACGAGATACTTTAAACTGTTTTGCAACAGCTTCTGCAGTATTTCCCATTCCCCAATAATAATCTTCATGACCAGATTTTACGATATCGTAGTTCAATTCTGGTTTAAAACCAGTCATTGGTACGCTACTCATACTTTCTGCTCCACCAGCAATAATACAATCTGCCATTCCAGCTTGTATTTTTGCAGTTGCCATACCAATAGTTTCTACTCCAGAAGAGCAAAAACGGTTGACTGTTACACCAGGAACATCAACAATATCTAATCCCATTAAAGAGATTAAACGTGCCATATTTAATCCTTGAGAACCTTCAGGCATTGCGTTACCAACAATAACATCGTCGATACGCTTTGGGTCTAAACCTGGCAATTCCTTCATCATATACTTGATGGTTTCGGCTGCCAATTCATCTGTTCTTTTAAAACGGAACACGCCTTTTGGAGCTTTACCAACTGCGGTTCTATATGCTTTTACTATATATGCTGTTTTCATTTTTTTAGTTTCTTAAAGGTTTACCTTTTGTTAACATGTGCTGAATACGTTCTAAAGTTTTACGTTCTGTACATAAACTTAAGAAAGCTTCACGCTCTAAATCCAATAAATATTGTTCTGTTACGCGTGTTGGCTCTGATAAATCTCCACCAGCCATAACGTAAGCTAATTTATTAGCGATTTTCATATCGTGTTCAGAAATGTAATTAGAGTCTTCCATAGAGTCTGTTCCTACTAAAAACATACCTAATGCTTGTTTACCAAGAACTAAAACGTCATCTCTTTTTACGGGTTGTGTGTAACCAGAATTAGCCATTAACATAGCATGTTGTTTTGCAACAGCTATTTGACGGTCTTTGTTTACTACAACGACATCTTTTCCTTTTTGTAGTAAGTTTAAGTCAAACGCTTCATAAGCAGAAGTCGATACTTTAGCCATACCAATAGTTAAGAAATGCTCTTGTAACACGTTAAGTTGTACGTCTCCTTTTTGGAAAAGATCTTGTGCTCTTAAAGCCATTTCTTTAGAACCTCCTCCACCAGGAATAACACCAACACCAAACTCTACAAGTCCCATATAAGTCTCTGCTGCTGCAACTACTTTATCTGCGTGTAATGATAACTCACATCCACCACCTAAAGCCATTCCGTGAGGCGCAGAAATAGTTGGGATAGATGAATAACGCATACGCATCATACTATCTTGGAAGTATTTGATAGCCATGTTAAGCTCATCATATTCTTGCTCTGCAGCCATCATGAAAATCATTCCGATGTTTGCGCCAACTGAGAAGTTTGCAGCTTGGTTACCAACGACTAAACCAGCAAAATCTTTTTCGGCTAAATCAATAGCTTTATTTAATCCCGCTAAAACGTCACCACCAATAGTATTCATTTTAGATTGAAATTCTAGGTTAAGTATTCCGTCCCCTAAATCTTCAACTACAACGCCAGAATTTTTAAATACTTCGTTTGTTTTTCTAATATTATCTAAAATAATGAAGCTATCTTGTCCAGGTATTTTAGTTTGTTTTTTAGAAGGAATATCATAGTAATATGTTGCACCTTCTTTTACTGTGTAAAAAGATGTATTACCTGCAGCAACCATGTCATTAACCCAAGCAGCAGGCTGTAAACCTTCAGCTTTCATTAACTCGATTCCTTTTTCTACTCCAATAGCATCCCAAATTTGAAATGGTCCGTGTTCCCAACCAAAACCAGCTTTCATAGCATCGTCAATTTTATAAACATCGTCTGAAATTTCTGGAATACGATTAGATACGTAAGCAAATAATGCAGTGAAGCTTTTTCTGTAAAACTCACCAGCTTTATCTTTTCCTTTTACTAATACTTTAAAACGGTCAACTACTTTATCAATAGTCTTTGTTAATTCTAAAGTCGCGAATTTTGCGCGTTTGTTTGGTCTGTATTCTAAAGTGTTTAGGTCTAAAGATAGAATGTCTTTAGTACCATCTGCATTTCTTACTAACTTATAAAAACCTTGTCCTGTTTTGCTTCCTAACCATTTGTTTTCCATCATTGTATTGATGAAGTCAGGTAATTCAAATAACTCTAAACGTTCGTCATTAGGGCAATTTTCTCTAATTCCGTTTGCAACGTGAACCAAAGTATCTAAACCAACAACATCAACCGTACGGAAGGTTGCCGATTTTGGACGACCAATTACTGGTCCTGATAATTTATCAACTTCCTCGATCGTTAAATCTAAGTCTTTAACTGCGTGAAATAAACTTTGTATGCTGAAGATTCCAACTCTGTTTCCTATAAAAGCAGGAGTGTCTTTAGCAACAACAGAAGTTTTTCCTAAGAATTTTTCGCCATATTCATTTAAAAACTCTAATACAGAAGGATCAGTATTTGGTCCTGGAATTATTTCGAATAATTTTAAGTAACGTGCTGGGTTAAAAAAGTGTGTACCACAGAAATGCTTTTGGAAATCTTCGCTACGACCTTCATTCATGAATTTTATTGGAATTCCTGAAGTGTTTGAAGTAATTAAAGTTCCTGGCGTTCTGTATTTTTCTAGTTTTTCAAAAACTTGTTGTTTAATGTCAAGTCTTTCTACTACAACTTCCATAATCCAGTCTACATCTGCTACTTTAGCAATGTCGTCTTCTAAGTTACCTGTAGTAATACGACTAGCAAATGCTTGACTGTAAATAGGAGAGGGTTTAGATTTTAAAGATGCGGTTAATGCATCGTTTACTAATCTGTTTCTTACGACTTTGTCTTCTAAGGTTAATCCTTTAGCTTTTTCTTTGTCGTTTAGTTCTCTAGGAACGATGTCTAATAATAATACATCTACACCAATATTGGCGAAGTGACAAGCAATACCAGATCCCATAATTCCGGAACCAATAATCGCTACTTTTTTAATTCTACGTTTGCTCATATTATTTTAATGTGTGTTCTTTTTGATTGTATATTTTTTTGTTTGAGATCAATTCATTAATTGTATCCGAAACTTCGTAAAAGCTTTTTAATTTTTCATCAGATACGTGTTCTCTAATTGCTTCGTTAAAAACTAAAACACGCTCTTTGGCATCTTTACGTTTTTCTTTACCAAAAGGTGTTAGATAAATTAATACACCACGACCATCATTTGGGTTTGGTCGACGTACTATTAAATCTAATTCTTCCATACGTTTTAGGATTCTGGAAAGACTAGTTGCTTCCATACCCATAATTGGACCTAATGAGGTGGAAGGTGTTCCTTCTTCTTGATCAATACTTAATAAAGTAAAACCAGTAGCCATAGTTGTACCAAATTTAGCAGCTTCTTCGTTGTACATTTTATTAACCGCTAACCATGTGGTTCTAAGGACGTAATCTATGGTTTTGTCTTTCATATTGGAATCATTATAAATGGTTATCTTTTCAAAGATAGTAAAAATTTATTATGCATGCATAATAAATTTAAAATTAGTGCATAAAAAAAAGCTACCTAAATTTAGATAGCTTTTTTGCAGATAAGATTTATTTTAAAGTATTAATAACCATAAATATCGTTGTATAATGCTTTATATTTTTCTTTAATTATTTTACGCTTAAGTTTTAAAGTAGGAGTTAAGTGTCCACCTTCTACAGTCCAAGCTTCGGCTGTTAATCTAAATTGTTTAATTTTTTCCCACTTAGCAAATTTAGTGTTTGCTGTGTCTATCTCTTCTTGTATACGAGCTATTACTTCTGGATTAGCAACTAACGCTTCGTTAGTACCTAATGTTTTGTTATGTATTTTGGCCCAATTTCTGATAAATTCAAAATCTGGTTGTATAATCGCTGCTGGCATTTTTTCGCCTTCACCAATAACCATTATTTGATCTATAAATCTAGATTGTTTACATCTGTTTTCTAATAATTGTGGTGCTACATATTTACCACCAGAGGTTTTAAACATTTCCTTTTTACGATCGGTAATTTTTAAAAAGCCTTCGTCGTCAATAACACCTATATCTCCAGTGTGGAAATAGCCATCTTTAATAACTTCGGCAGTTTTGGCTTCGTCTTTGTAATATCCCATCATGACCTGAGGTCCTTTTACACAAATTTCTCCGTCTTCGGCAATTTTAACTTCAGTACGATCTAATAATTTGCCGACAGTACCTATTTTAAATCCTCCGTTGCGCATATCATTTACAGATACTACAGGAGAGGTTTCGGTTAATCCATAACCTTCCATAACACCAAATCCTGCAGCATTAAATACACGTGCTAATCTAGGTTGCAAAGCAGCACTACCAGATGCCATTACTTTAACTTCTCCTCCAAGTGCAGCTTTCCATTTGCTAAATATTAATTTATTAGCAAGATTTAGTTTTTGTGTGTACCACCAACCATTTTCGCCATAAGGTTTGTATTGTAGCCCAACGTCTACAGCCCAGAAAAATAATTTTTTCTTAATTCCTGTTAACTCAGCACCTTTAGCAATGATTTTGTCATATACTTTTTCTAGTAATCTAGGTACAGCAGTCATTACTTGTGGTTTAACCTCTTGTGCGTATTCGCTTATTTGGTCAATAGGAGCGTAGTGTATTGAGGCACCACAGTATTGGTATAAATATATAAGCATGCGCTCATAGACGTGGCATAATGGTAAAAAACTTAAGGCTTTAGCTGTTCCTAATCCGATAGGTATTCTTTTAAAACTCTCTAAAGCATTGCTAACTAAATTATCGTGCGATAGCATTACACCCTTAGGTTTTCCAGTAGTTCCGGAAGTATATATTAAAGTAGCTAGGTCACTAGCTTTTACATTATCTTTTAACTTTTCAACTTCATTTTGGTTAGATTGATCTTTTCCTAACTCTAATACTTCGTTCCAATTTTTGCAATTTTCTAATTGATCAAAGCAATAAACTTCTATTAACGATGGTACTTCTGCTTTTATTTTTATGACTTTATTATAAACTTCTTGACATGATATAAAACAATATTTGGCTTCTGCATGATTTAAGACGTATGCATAATCCTCTTCGGATATTGTAGGATATACAGGGACATTTTGTGCACCAAGTTGTAAAATACCAATATCCATTATATTCCATTCTGTGCGATTGGTTGAGGATATTACTGCTATTTTATCGTTTTTTGAAACACCTAATCTTAGTAGTCCTCTACTAATTGTATTAGCTTGTTCTAAGTATTTTTTTGTAGAAATTGATACCCATTTACCATCATATTTTGTTGATAATGAATTTTCAAGATTGTATTTTTCAAGTTGATAGTATGGGAAATCGAAGAGTCTAGTTATTTCTATCATTAGATTATTTGCGAAGTTGTTAAGAGTTGCAAAGTATGAAATTTTATTTCCATTTCAAATAGCAGTAAAAAAAAGGAGCTGTAATTAAACAGCTCCTATGCTAACTGATTGATAGCGTGAATATATGCTTTTTTGATTTTTATTTAATAACTAACTATTTTTAAATGAATCCCTT
Organism: Olleya sp. AS48; assembly: GCF_038900355.1. Taxonomy (NCBI): domain Bacteria; kingdom Pseudomonadati; phylum Bacteroidota; class Flavobacteriia; order Flavobacteriales; family Flavobacteriaceae; genus Olleya; species Olleya sp. AS48. The sequence goes on from NZ_JBBMRD010000005.1 coordinate 157,109, forward strand.
AACTTTCATTTAAATTAAATAAAACACATAAATTCGAAGCTAAATTATGTAAAATCTTTTGTTTAAATGATGTAAAAAATCGTAAAAATTAGAGTTTTAAATAATTATTTAAGAAAATATTCTCAGATTTGAAGTAATCTGAGGGCTTTTGGTTCATAAATAATTTAAAGTCTTTAGTAAAATGAGACAGGTCATAATAAGCATAATACTCTATTAATTGTGTTATTGATGCTTTTTTAGATTCGTATTGCCTCATTAAACTTAAAAATTTATAAAGTTTTATAAATTTTAAAGGTGTTAATCCTATGGTTTTTTTAAACTGTACTTCTAGATGTTTTTGCGAAATTGGAAATATTTTAAGAAGTTCTTCTACATTAATTTTACCTTCTTTTTTATAAATCACCTTAATCGCTTCGTCCACTAATTTTGTGTTTTTACTTTCATAAATTTGAAGGTTTGATAGTTGGCTTTCAATACGTTGTGCTAATGCTGTTCCGTGAAGGTTTTCTTTAAAAACAGGATATAATAACTCATATAATTTAGTATCTATTTTAGATAGGTTAATATGTTTATCTGTTAATTTAGAAATATCTGTTTTTAAAATTTTGTATAGCGCAGTTGGATGCAAATTAATCCCGAAATTAAAATAGGGGTTTTGTGCCTTCATCGTGTAAGATTTATAGGATTGCCCAAATACAACGATTCCTTTATTCTTATAAATTTTATTTCTTACGCCTGTTTCTAGTGGTGATTTTGATTTAAAAAATAATATATGCGATTGTGCAGTTGGTATTACCTTAGAAATTAAAGGTATACTGGTTTGCTCAACAGTAAGCTCAAAAAAGTTTTGTACCAACTGGTTAGTGTTGGTACATTCTATATATCTAAAATTCATTAATAGCTTTATGTTCTGAATTATTACAGCATAAACCTAAGAAATTTATTAAAAAAAATATGAATTATCTTACTTTTTATTTTCAATCCATTGCTTCGCATTGGTAAACGCTTCTAACCATGGAGATACTTCATCTTGTCTATTATCTGGATAGTTAGCCCAATTCCATTGAAAAGTAGAACGCTCTATATGTGGCATCATTACTAAATGACGACCAGTTTTATCACATAGCATTGCCGTATTAAAATCTGATCCATTTGGATTTGCAGGATAACTATCGTAACCATACTTTGCAACGATGTTATACTCTTGCTCTGACTTAGGAAGATTAAATTTACCTTCTCCATGACTTATCCAAACACCTAAAGTTGTGTCTTTTAATGATGAAAGCATTACCGAGTTATTGTCTTGAACTGTTACTGAAGTAAATGCGCTTTCATGTTTTTTAGAGTCATTATGAAGCATTTTTCCATGCACCTCATGTTCTGGATTAATCAACTCTAATTCCATAAATAATTGACAACCATTACAAATACCAATGGATAAAGTATCTTCTCTTTTAAAGAAGTTATTTATGGCTTTATTAGCGTTTTCATTGTATTTTATTGCTCCAGCCCAACCTTTTGCTGACCCTAAAACATCACTGTTAGAAAAACCACCAACAGCTCCTAAAAACTGAATATCTTCTAAAGTTTCGCGACCAGAAATTAAATCTGTCATGTGTACATCTTTAACATCAAAACCAGCTAAATACATTGCATTAGCCATTTCGCGTTCAGAATTGCTTCCTTTTTCACGTAAAATTGCAGCTTTTGGTCTTGGTTTAGCGCTATCTATCGTTGGAAGTTTTCCTGTAAAATGTTTAGGGAAACTATACTGTAAATCTTGTTTTTTATAGTTGTCAAAACGTGTTTTAGCTAAACCATTTGCAGTTTGTTTTTGGTCTAATAAAAAAGATGTTTTGTACCACATGTCTCTTAATCTAGAGACAGTCATAGTAAAGACTTCAATACCATTTATAACACTTAATGTATCACTATCAGTAACTTTACCAATGTTATAAAAAGCAATATTAGCGTCTGTAAGTACTTTTTCTATAGCATCATCTTTAGATTGAAAAACAATCCCTGAATTTTCAGAAAATAAGACTTTACAAGAGTCCTTTTGGTTTAAAGCAGTAATATCTATTTCTGCACCTAAATTTACATCAGCAAAGCATAACTCTAATAATGTAGTAATTAGTCCACCAGAAGCGATATCATGTCCAGCTATAATTTGATTATCCTTAATTAATTTTTGGATAGTATTAAATACTGTTTTTACATACTTAGCGTCTTTAGTGTTTGGAGTGTTGTTACCAACTTTGTTTAATATTTGCGCAAAGCTACTTCCTCCTAATTTAAAGTCGTCTTGAGATAAGTTTATATAATATATATCACCACCTTGTCTTTTAAAAACAGGCTCGATAACATTTTTAATATTATTACAGTTTGCTGCAGCAGAAATAATTACAGTTCCAGGAGAAATAACTTCCTCGTTAGGATACTTTTGCTTCATTGACAAAGAGTCTTTTCCTGTCGGAACATTGATTCCTAAGTCAATTGCATATTCTGAAATAGCTTGTACTGCTTCGTACAAACGTGCGTCTTCACCTTCATTTTTACAAGGCCACATCCAATTGGCAGATAATGATACAGATTCTAGTCCATCTTTTAATGGAGCCCAAATAATGTTAGTAAGTGCTTCTGTAATACTGTTTCTACTTCCAGCAACAGGATCAATTAATCCAGAGATAGGAGAGTGTCCTATAGACGTAGCAATCCCTTCGACACCATTATAATCCAAAGCCATTACACCCATATTATTTAATGGGATTTGTAATGGACCAACACATTGTTGTTTGGCAACTTTACCACCAACACAACGGTCCACTTTATTTGTTAACCAATCTTTACATGCCACAGCTTCAAGTTGTAATACTTGGTCTAGATAATCGTAAAATAAATTTGGGTCATAAGAGATACCACCATAATTTCTGTCAATTGTGGTGTCTGTCATTATTGTTTTTGGCGAACTTCCAAACATATCCTCTAAAGCTAAATCCATTGGTATATCACCTTTGGTTTTAGATTTAAATGTAAATCTATTGTTTTCTGTTACGTCACCAACAGTATAAATCGGAGAACGTTCTCTTTCTGCAATTCTATTTAAGTGATCTAAATGTTTTTCGGCAATAACTAATCCCATTCGTTCTTGAGATTCGTTACCTATAATTTCTTTGGCAGAAAGGGTTGGATCACCAACAGGTAAGGCATCTAAATCTATAGTTCCACCTGTGTCTTCAACTAATTCTGATAAGCAGTTTAAGTGTCCACCTGCACCATGATCATGTATAGAGACTATAAAATTCTCGTCACTTTCTACCATTCCACGCACAGCATTGGCAGCACGTTTTTGCATTTCTGGGTTAGAACGTTGTACAGCATTAAGCTCTATACCAGAAGTAAACTCTCCTGTATCTGCAGAGGATACTGCAGCTCCACCCATTCCAATGCGATAGTTCTCTCCACCTAATATTACTATTTTATCACCTTTTTTAGGTGTATCTTTTAATGCTTGATCTGCTTTACCGTAACCAATACCTCCTGCTTGCATGATTACTTTATCGTAACCAATTTTTCTGTTGGTTCTTTTTTCTCCATTAATAATCGTGCTTTTTGCTTCGTCGTGTTCAAACGTTAAGACAGATCCACAAATTAAAGGTTGCCCAAACTTGTTACCAAAGTCTGATGCACCATTACTAGCTTTTATTAAAATATCCATTGGTGTTTGGTATAGCCAAGGACGTGCTTCCATAGCTTGTTCCCATGGTCTATTTTCTTCTAATCTAGAATAAGATGTCATGTAAACAGCAGTTCCTGCTAATGGTAACGATCCTTTTCCACCAGCTAATCTGTCTCTAATTTCTCCTCCAGATCCTGTTGCAGCTCCATTAAATGGCTCTACGGTTGTTGGAAAGTTATGTGTTTCCGCTTTAAGCGAAATAACAGAGTCGTAATCTTTTTTTACATAGAAATCAGGAACATCTGCACGTTTTGGCGCAAATTGCTCCACTTTAGGACCTTTTATAAAAGCAACATTATCTTTATATGCCGAAACGATAGTGTTTGGATGTTGCTTGGAGGTTTCTTTAATTAGTTTAAAAAGCGATGTTGGTTTTTCTTTTCCATCAATGACAAATGTCCCATTAAATATTTTATGACGACAATGTTCTGAGTTGACTTGAGAAAACCCAAAGACTTCTGAATCTGTTAATGGACGACCTATTTTTTTTGATACGCCTTCGAGGTATTCAATTTCTTCATCATTTAAAGCTAAACCTTCTTGTTGATTATAAGACGCTATATCCTCAATATTTAATATTGGTTCTGGTTGGATATTTATTGTAAAAGACTCTTGGTTTAATCCATTATATTTTTCTGAAATCATTGGATCAAAACCTGTAAAGTCTTTTTGGCAAGCTTCAAATTCTTCAATTCTGATGATGCCATCAATACCCATATTTTGGGTGATTTCTACTGCATTAGTACTCCAAGGTGTAATCATTGCAGCTCTAGGACCAACAAAAAAAGCATCTAATGATGCTTGTTCTATTTTTGGCTGGTTGCCAAATAACCAAATCAATTTAGAAATGGTTTGCGTTGATAATTCTTTTGTTGCTTGAACAGCAAAAAGGTTACTGTTTTGGTTTCCGAAGAAATGAATCATTATATTTTAGTTTGAGTGTTGTTTTTTATAAAGACACAAATTTAGGTTTTTTAGGGTTAATTATAGATAATAATTGCTGCTTAATTTAAGAGTTATTCACTAGGTTTTAAACAAAAAAAAGCGACTTAATTAAGTCGCTTTTTAAATTATAGATTAAGATTTACTTATTCTTTAATCAGTTTTTTAGTAATACTACCGTTTTTGTTTTGTAATCTTAATATGTAGACACCTTTACTTAAGCTAGATAGACTAACTTTATTGTTTTTAGAAGTCACATTACCTTTTAAGATCTTTTTACCTAAAATGTCATAGATTTCAAAGCTAGAGTTTTCATTAACCTCAATAGTTAATAAGTTAGATTTAATAGGGTTTGGGTATATTTTTATTTCTTGTTTATTAAAGTCTGTTGTGCTTAATGTTTGATTATGTTGTCCTAAGTTGGTACATGTATCAGATGGAGATTCGGTCCATTCATTTAGGTTAAAGGTGCTATTTCCTCCAGAAATATTTGAATTTCTTACCAAAGTAGTGTTTGCAGCATAAATCGTATTATCTCCTAAAGTACCAATTATGTCAATTAGGATTCCGTTTTTAAATAATCCTATAGCATCATTACCATTAAATCCTGTAATGGTATTATTTGAATCATCTACAGCAGCTGTACATACTGATAAATTACTATTTCCTATAACATACACGTCATTATTATTGATTGATGCACCACTAGGAAAGTTGTATGTTGCTGTCCATCCCGAGTTACCGTTAGAGCTTAATCTTAGTTCATAACCTGTTAGGTCTGTTATAGCTGCTCCAGTAAAGTTTGCAATTTCCAAAGCTTTATTGTTACTAGAACCTTCTATATATTCTGAAAAGTACAAATCGTTACTTGTACCTGTACTTCCAGCTAATGTAGTTTCAGTAGCTGTTGTACTTAATGCAGAGGTGTTGTCTTCTGCGTCTCTTGCTCTTACAGATAGCGTGTAAGTCGTTTCTGGTGTTAATCCTGAAATAGTATAAGTCGTTGCGTTTGATCCTGTATTTACGTAATTGCTACCATCAAAAACATCGTAACTTACAACAGCTGTGTTGTCAGTAGATGCTGACCAAGATAAATCAATTGTAGTTGATGTTGGATTAGAAGCTACTATATTTGCAGGCACTGTTGGAGCTTGTGTATCTGTAGGTCCAGGATTCCATATAGCATTTGCGTATTCTGGATGACTAATAAATGGATTAGCGTTACCTTGAAAATTGTAAGCTGAGTTATTACGTTGTATATCTCTGGCATCTACTGGATCAACATTATTGTGCCAATCTAATAACAAACTAATAGCCCAACCCTGAAATACTTGGTCATTAGTACCATTAAACATATCAAAACTGGTGTAACCATCAACTGTGTTTTCATAACGTGTCGCAAAGTATAACAAAGCTCTTGCAACATCACCTTTAAACTCGTCAATTGGTTCAAAAACAGTTCCTGAATATCCAGGAACAGCACTTGTTCCTTTTTTAGATCCGTTAGAATATGTATTACTAGCAGAACCCACAATACCAAATGCAAAGCTTCCGCGTCCACCATTAACATAGCCATCTGTTGGATACACGTGATGTATGTCATTTTTCATTGGAGAGGCTTCTCCAAATGATGATTGAGGCACTAAATGTTCTCTGTTATAACAAACACCTTCAGCATTGTAATTTCCGCATTGATCAGAGTTGTATGTATAGCTGTATTGGTCTGTAGCAGTAGGTTTTTCAGAATAAATATCTAAAATTGTATTATCGTTTTCATAATAAAGGTCTCTATCTGTGGTTTCATATCCCAACCATAAACCTGAATAGCCTTGATCAGAATGTCCATTAGTAATAATACTTCTTAATTCTGATTTAAGAGCATAACCAGTTAATCCAGTAGCACTATCATAATAATTAGCTGGAACTTGAGCAAAACTAGTTAGTGTTAGTAGTAAGGTTAATGATAATAAGTAAAATTGTTTCATTGTTAAATATTAAAGGGTATTACGATATGTTAATTAAATTTATACATGTTATTTGTAACTAAAATAATTGATTTTAAAAATGTTAACTTTTTAAATACAATTATTTAAGTTGAAATACAATTATTTTCTTTCTAAAAGCGCCATATAAAAGCCATCATAGCCTGATTGGTGAGATAAAATTTTATTATCCTTGATTAAAGAAAACTCTTTACCACTTTCTGAAGCTAAAAATTTGGTTACTTGATCTTGATTCTCTGATGGTAAAATAGAACATGTAGCATATACTAATTTTCCTCCAGACTTAACCATTCTAGAATATGAGCTTAATATTTCGGCTTGTGTTTTTTTGATTTTTTCAATAAATTCTGGTTGCATTTTCCATTTAGCATCTGGATTTCTTCTTAAAACGCCTAATCCAGAACATGGTGCATCAATTAATACACGATCTGCTTTATCATAAAGTTTTTTAATAACTTTAGTCGAGTCTATGTGTCTTGGCTCAATATTATGAGCTCCAGCACGTTTAGCACGACGTTTTAACTCTTTTAATTTATTATCGTAAATGTCTAGTGCAATTATTTGACCTTTATTTTCCATCAAACTTGCAAGGTGCAATGTTTTTCCTCCTGCACCAGCGCATGTATCTACAACACGCATTCCAGGTTCTACTTGTAAATATTCTGCAACTAATTGAGAAGAGGCATCTTGCACTTCAAAATGACCATTTTTAAAAGCCTCTGTAGTAAATACATTACCACGTTCGGCTAATTTTAATGCATTTGGGTATTTTTCTAATGCTTCAGTTTCAATATCTAAATCAAATAAATCGGATTTAAGTTTTTCTCTAGTTGTTTTAAGTGTATTTACTCTTAAAATAACATCTGCTTGCTCATTTAAGGCAGCAGCTTCTTTAGTCCAAACAGCTTCGCCTAAAGCTTCAGCAGCTAACTCATCCATCCAATCTGGAAACGACTCTTTTATTTTTCTAATTTTAGAAAATTCGTCAAAACGACCTTTAATTTTTCTTGTCGGTGTATTTTCAAAATATTTCCAATCAGGAAGTGTGATACCTTTTAGTGTAGCCCAAACCGCAAACATACGCCAGATTTCATCTCTGTTAAATGGTTCTTTTACTTCAGCAATTTCTGCATAAAGCCTTTTCCATCGTACGATATCGTATGTGGTTTCTGCAACAAAACCTCTATCACGACTTCCCCAACGTTTGTCGCGTTTAAGTAATTGTTGAACAACTTTATCTGCATAATGACCGTCGTTAAAGATTAATAATAAACCATCAACTGTGGCAAAGCATAAATTTTTGTGTAAGCGCATTTTTTTGTATTTAATAACATGCAAAGTTACTTAAATAACACCAATTTGTATTACTTTTTAGTATTAAGATATTATAGATTTGTCATTTAAAAAATAATTTTAAATAAATGCACAAGTTTTTTAAAAGTATTGCATCTAAACTTATTAATAGAATATCTAACATTTTTGACAGAAACAGATTTTATACACCAGCTTAAGGCTAAAAGTAGCGCCTCTTATAGTAAGCTTTTGGAGGATTTTCAGCACAAAGTGTTTGGGACTTGTCTGTCATTTGTACCAAATAGGGAAGATGCAGAGGATATCGCTCAAGAGGTTTTTGTGGAGGTTTTTAATTCTATTCATAAATTTAAGCAAGAATCTAAGTTATCCACATGGATTTATAGGATTACAACCAATAAATGTTTAGAATTTATTAGAAAAAAAAATGCTAAAAAACGTTTTGCTTTTTTAGAGTCATTGTCAAGTAATGATTATAATCTAGATAAAGCTAGTTACTTTACAGAGATTAATCATCCAGGATTAGTTTTAGAACAAAAAGAAACTAGTGAAATCTTGTTTTTAGCTATTAACAAATTGCCTGAAGTACAACGTATAGTTTTTACGCTAAATAAAATTGATGATAAAAGCTATAAAGAAATTAGTGAAATTACTAATAAAAGTGTTGGGTCTATTGAGTCTTTGCTGTTTAGAGCTAAAAAGAATTTACAAAAAACACTAGAAAATTTTTATAAAAATCAAGAGTAACACAAGTTTTTTAAGACTATTACATCTAAATTAATATGAACACAAATAATAACATTCAAGATAAAATAGATAGCACATTAAATGCTTTAGATACTTTAAATAGTGTCCAAGTTTCTCCTTTTTTTAAGGATAAAACTATGCAAAAAATGTTTGCAGAAAAACAGGTAACTTCTAAATCTTGGAGTTGGTTTACACCGCAATTACAATTAGCAACGTTAGTTTGTGTTGTAATTGTTAACGTATATGCTATCCGCCAAATTAATAGCACAAAATATAACGACGCTATTTCTAGTTTTGCCTCAGATTATGGATTGAACTCAGATTCAGAATCTTCATTTTTAAAATTATAATCATGAAAAAACACACCGTTTTATATCTTTTACTTATTGTTTTAATTATAATGAATGGCTTTTTTCTATTCAATTATATAGGTCGTCCAGATCAGAATGGACCAAAAGCATCAGGAGATTTTATTGTAACTGAGTTAAAATTTAATGACCAACAATTAGCACAATTTAAAAGTTTAGAAGCTAAACATCACAATAATATGCGTGCAGTTGGTGATGCTATTAAGTCTTTAAAAGACCAGTTGTTTAGTAATATTACTGCAGCTTCAATTGATCAACAAGAGATAGATAATTTAATAGCAAATATTGCAGACAAAACAATTACAAGAGAACACGAATTGTTTAAAAGATTAAGGGCAATTTATAATTTGTCTGATGATAAACAAAAAGAACAATTTAAATCTATAATAAAAAAAGCACGAAGATTTGATAATCAAGGACCAGAACATCCTAATAGACCAGATTAAAACACAATGTTATTAAAAAATATAAAAAGACCTTCGGTAAATTAAAGGTCTTTTTTTTTGTGTTTTATTTAACATAATTGGCCACAAGTTATTTTAAAACTAGACATCTAAACACCATAACAAATAAATTTTTAGTCATGAAAAACAACATATTAAGTACAGCAGTATTAGTGTTTGGTTTAACAGTTTTAAGTGTAACTAGTGTTAGCGCTCAATCTAGCGATAAGCAGAAAAAAGAACCACCAACATTTAGTCAGTTATTAAAAGAATTGGATAAAGATGAAGACGGTAAATTATCTAAATCCGAAATCAAAGGACCTTTAAAAGAAAATTTTGATAAAATTGATACAGATGAAGACGGATTTATATCTGAAGCTGAATTTAAAAAAGCACCAAAACCAAAAAAAAGAGAACGTAACTAATTAGATAACATAACCAATAAACCATAAATAATATGAAGTATATAAAAAGCAAATTAAACCTTTTATTAATAGCAGTTGTATTTGGTATAACGCTTACAGTCTTTACTTCTTGTAATGACGATGATAGTGTTACAACAACAGAAATAGAGGATGAAGACGTTGTCGTAATTGACGATACTGATTTTGAAGCCACAGATTGGACTTCTGAGACGCACAGTAAAGATGCAGATCCTAATTTTGAAGAAGTATTTGAAGATAACGCTGTAAAAAGATTAGATATAGTAATTACCGAAGCACGTTGGCAATCTATGCTTGATAACATGACAAGCCTTTACGGAACTTTTGGAGCTGGTGCAGGTGGTCCAGGAGGAGCTGGTGGTGGTGTTTTAACAGAAACTGATGAAGATCCAATTTTTGTACCTGCCGAAGTATTTTATAATGGTATTGAATGGTATCGCGTTGGTGTTAGATTTAAAGGTAATTCTAGTTTACAAACTAGCTGGCAAAATGGAATTTTAAAACTATCGCTTAAATTAGATTTTGATGAGTTTGAAGATGATTATCCACAAATAGACAACCAACGTTTTTATGGTTTTAAAAAGTTAAGTCTTAAAAATAACTTTGATGATAAGTCTATGTTGCGCGAAAAAGTAGCGACAGATGTTTTTAGAAACTCAGGATTAGTAGCCTCACATACCGCATTTTATACCGTTTATGTAGACCATGGTGATGGACCACAATATTTTGGACTGTACACTATGGTGGAAGAAGTGGATGATACCGTTTTAGATACACAATTTTCTGATGATGATGGTAATTTATACAAGCCAGATGGTGTTGCTGCTAGTTTTGCTATGGGAACTTATAATGAAAGTGAATACGTTAAAAAAACTAACGAAGATGAAGGCGATTTTGATGATGTTGCTAGTTTATTAGCTGTAATAAATGATGGTTCAAGAACTACAGACCCAGAATCATGGAGAGCAAATCTTGACGCTGTGTTTGATACAGATGTTTTTATAAAATACTTAGCAGTTAATACAGTCGTTCAAAATTGGGATACTTATGGAAGGATGACACATAATTATTTTTTATATAACAATCCCGATACTAGTAAACTAACATGGATACCATGGGATAATAACGAAGCTTTGCAAACAGGAAAAATGGGAGGCTCATTACCATTGGATTTTTCCGGTTTAAACAACTCTGAATGGCCATTAATTGGCTATTTGTATCAAGACTCGGTTTACAAAGCGCAATATGACACCTATGTACAAGACGTTGTAGATAATGCTTTTAATGTTAGCACAATTCAGTCTCTGTACGCAAATTACGCAGCATTAATACAACCTTATGCAACATCAGAAGTTGCAGGTTATAGTTTTTTAGAAAATGGTTCGGATTTCCAAAATGCAGTTAACCTTTTAAATACACATGTATCATCTCGTGCAACAGCAGTTAGTGATTACTTAGATTAAAAATAATTAATTAGTTTTTTAATAGCAGTTAAAGGCTTCATTATGTAAAACTTATGAGGCCTTTATAATAACGATATACTATTAAGACGAAATAACTTCAATATAAAACATTTTATCACAAGTTTTATAGAATAAAAGCATCTAAAGCTTATAAACAGTATTTAAAAATGAAAAATAACCAATTAAAAACAGTATTAACAGTCTTTTCAATGCTATTATGTTTTAGCGTTTTTGCTCAAGGACCTCCAGGTGGAGGTGGACAAGGCGGAAGAGGAGGCGGAAGAGGTCAGCAACGTGGAGGCACACCAGATGCGTCTGAAATTCTTTTAAAATTAGACATTAATAAAGATCAAGTGATTGATAAAGATGAAGCAGCTAGCGATGAAAGAGGGAAAATATCAGAAGATTTTGATGTCATTGACACTAACGAAGATGGAGTGATTGATTTGGATGAATTAAAAGTGTCTTTAGATGATAGTAAGCCTAGAAAAATTTCAGCTAAAAAAATAATCAAAGCTGTTGATGATAATGGTGACGGAACATTAAATGAATTAGAAGTAGCTGCTAAAAAGAAAATTGAATTATCTGATAATTTTATTAAGATAGATACTAATAGTGATGGTGAGTTAGATTTGGAAGAATTAAAGGCGTTTTTTGAAACTGACGATAAGCCTAAACGTAGAAAAAGAGACTGATTTTAAACAAGAATAGCCAAACAAATGAAAAATATATTTAAAATTATTACACTAGTGATTATTGGACTTTTGTTAGGTTGTAATAGTCAAAAAAAATCTACGTCTCATAGTCATGATGGATCCGAAAATCATTCCCATGACACAGAAAATAACGTAAATTCTACAACCAATTATTACGGGAATTACGACCTAGAGGATGCTACTTTTGGGACTAAAACTAAAGTTAGTATTGTTGGAGATACACGTATTATGGTGACCAATTCATTACCAAACCATGACACAGGAGCTTTTCCTAATCCAGGTAATCCAAATACTATCGCGCCTCAGGATATCACTTATTCATTTCCGGTAACACCAAAGTATACAGGAAAAGCGCAATGGATGAGAGAACCAGGAATAGCTTTAAACGGAATTAAGTTTGAACCTCAAACAGCAGAGGTGGTTGTTTGTGATACGGGAGAAAATTACCGTGTAGAGGCTATTCAAAATGTTATAGATCTTGGTTTAGATTTTAATCATGCACATGTACAACCAACCGGAGCGTATCATTATCATGGGACACCAACATCAATGATATCTAAATTTGATAGCGGACAAGATTTAGTTCATATTGGTTTTGCACATGATGGTTTTCCTATGTACTATTCTAAAAGCGGACAATACAAGCCAAGCTTTAAGTTATTAGATGGAACAAGAGCAGGAGAAGATTGTTCTTATGATAATCCTCATCAACATATGGATATTGCTGTTGGTGGTCATCATGATGGGACATATGGATCTGATTACGAGTATGTAGCTGGTTATGGAGATTTAGACGAGTGTAATGGTATTACTGTTGATGGTAAATACATGTATTTAGTAACTAATCAGTTTCCTTATGTTGGTCGTTGTGTTATGGGAGAAGTAGAAGCAGAACAACAAGGACCGCCAAATGGACAACCAAATGGTCAAGGAGAACGACTAGATCCATCTCAAATAATAGAAAAGATGGATGCTAATAATGATGGTAAATTATCTGTTAACGAAGCTAAAGGGCCTTTAAAAGAAGACTTTTCTAAAATTGATAGTAATAGTGATGGTTTTATTACAAAAGAAGAATTAGAAAAAGCCTCAAAAAATGGAGGACAAAGACCACAAGGCGGACGTCCTCAAGGCGGAAGAAATTAATTTATATAAAATAAAAAGCAAGTTTTTTTGATAACACGCATCTAAACTTTAAATAACCTTAAAACGCTAATAGTATGAAACTTATATTTAAACCTTTAACGTACATTTCAATTGTTGCTTTAGCATTATTTGCTTGTAATAGTGATGATTCAGTAAGTGACGTTTCAGTAATTAATGGTACTAATGATGATGAGGAGGTAGCTGTAACAGAATTACATGCAGCGTTTTCAGCATTTAATTCGGATGCTGTTACAGTACTACTATCTGATGATGGTACTCAAGTAAATATTGAAACGACAGGGTTTCCTGATCATACTTCAATTTATTGGGAACCTGATAATGCACTTTATATTGATGAACCTGGCGTAACTAAAACAACTCAAAACACATATATTGGCGGAGGCCAAGGAGAAGCTGCAAGTTTTACAGTGGATGCGACACCAAATTTAACAGGTGCCTCCGTTACTACACAATTAAACACTATTGGTATTGCTGTTAGTGGTGCGTCTATTTTTAATGATCAGGAAGGCATGGGAGATTTAGATCAAGCAGCTGGAAGTTTAGATTGGGCTGGCGCACATAAAGGTCCTGGTGTATATCACTATCATTTAGAGCCTACACCAATTACTAGCAACGACGATAGTTTAGTTGGAATATTATTGGATGGTGTGTTTATTTATGGTAGACAATGTAGTGCTACAGGTACACATCCTACAGATTTAGATGCTTCTGGTGGTCATACATCTACTACACAATACACAAATGGAGTAGAGGAGTATCATTACCATATAATAAACGAAGTATATCCGGCTAGCAATTATGCATACGCACCAGCATATGTATTATTTGCAGGACCATTCCAAGGTTACTAAAATATAAAAGCATGAGACCAATTCTTTTTTTTATAGTTATAGTATTTACAATATCAGGTTGTAAAGACGCTTCTGATAGTACAAGTAGTAATACCGTCACTAAAGAGGAACAGCTAATAGTTATAGGTAATGTAGAATTATTAAAGGAAGCATTGGTGCTTAATGGTAATAAAGGAAGATGGTATTACAAAGACAAACCGTATACTGGTTATTCTTTAAAATATTATCCAAATGGCGTTTTAGAAGAAAAATTAGGTTTTTTTAATGGAAGAAGAGAAGGTGTAGCAAAACGTTGGACTAAAAATAAAAAACTACAACTAGAATCTTATTATAAAAATAATAAGTTAGACGGTGTTTATAAAACATGGTGGGAAAATGGTGAGTTATCTGGGCAGTCGTTTTATGAAAACGGTGTAAAGCAAGGTGAAGAAAAACAATGGTTTCCTGATGGGCAAATGTTTAAATTAAGAAATTTTGCGGATGGAAAAGAGCATGGTTTTCAAAAAGCGTGGTTAGCTAATGGCAAATTATATGTTAATTACGAAGCAAAAAATGGACGTATTTTTGGTATGAGACGGGCTAGTTCATGTGTTAGATTAGAAGATGAAGTTGTAATCAGAAAAAAAATAGTTTTATGAAATACTTATGCATCATAGTAGTGTTAATTTTTACTAGTTGTAAGAAGGACGTTAAAAAAGAAAACATTAAAGTAATTGAAAACAGCAGAGTAGAGTATCTGCCATATTACAAAGATGACTCGTTTACACCGCACTGGTTAACACCTAATACTAAAGAGGAAAGTGCGTTTCATAAAATCCCTGACTTTTCTTTACAAAACCAATTAGGAGAAACGGTAACGCAAAGCACGTTTGATAATAAAATATATATTACCGATTTCTTTTTTACAACCTGCCCAGGTATTTGTCCTAAAATGACAGGTAATATGGCCAAAATTCAGGAAGAATTTAAAAACGATCAGGACGTTTTATTATTATCTCATTCGGTAATGCCAAGTACAGATTCAGTTTCTGTTTTAAATGCTTATGCTACCAATAATAACGTTATAGCTAATAAATGGCATTTAGTAACAGGCGATAGACAACAAATATATGATCTGGGAAGAGATCACTATTTTGTAGAAAGTGATTTAGGAGAAATAAAAAGTATTGATGACTTTTTACACACCGAAAATTTTTTACTAATAGATAAAAATAAACACATAAGAGGTATCTATAATGGATTAAATAGAGCTTCCATAGCGCAATTAATTATAGATATAAAAGCATTAAAAATAGAAGGGTAAATAATTTTGGTTGATTATTTTTCAGGAAAGCTTCGCTGTAATGGTGGAGCTTTTCTATTTTTATAGAAAATTAATAATCATGAAAAAAATAATATATCTAATATTTAATATTTCGCTTATAATTGGATTAGGTAGTTGTGGTATTGGTAAATATAAAACGGTACCAAAACCAATCAAAACCACTTTTACAACTGTTGAGATAGAAACATTAATAGAAGATGATGCTTTAAATGTAAGAGCTATTGAAATTATTGATACTGTTGGTTTAGCCTACTTAACTTCTGAAGGTAAATTTGGTATGTATTTTCATAGTGATTTACCAGGAATTAATGCGATTAAAAAGGTATTCCCCATTCAAATAAAACACGATAGCATTATTCCAAATTTTAGAGCATTAGCTGTTACTAGTAATAAAGGTTATGGGTTAAGTATAGGGTCACCTGCTTTGATTTTTAATTTAGATGTTGATTTACATAAAAACACAGTCGTGTATCAAGAAAATCATGAAAAAGCTTTCTACGATGCTATGGAATTTTGGAATGACCAAGAAGGTATTGCAATTGGAGATCCAACAGATGATTGTTTAAGTGTAATTATAACACGAGATGGAGGAGAGTCTTGGACAAAACTATCTTGTGATGTGTTACCAAAAGCAAAAGATGGCGAAGCTGCATTTGCTGCAAGTGATACTAATATAGCTATTGTAGGCGATAAAACGTGGGTAGCTACAGGAGGTAAATCTAGTCGTATTTTATATTCTCCAGATAAAGGAAACACTTGGGAGGTCTTTGAAACACCAATTATACAAGGCTTAGAAACTACAGGTATTTATAGTATAGATTTTTATGATGAAAACAATGGTTTTGCAGTAGGAGGAGATTACACCAAAGCAGATGATAATGTGGCTAATAAAATAAAGACTATTGATGGCGGAAAAACATGGCAACTTATGTCTGATGGTACTGGACCTGGTTACAGAAGCTGTGTGCAATACGTGCCAAATAGCAATGCGCAACAATTAGTTGCAATTGGATTTAAAGGAATAGATTACAGTAGTGACGCTGGTAATACGTGGACGCATTTAAGTGATGATGGGTATTATACTATTAGGTTTATAGATGAAACAACAGCGTATGCTGCAGGAAATAAAAAGATTAGTAAATTAACCTTTAAATAGATTGTTTTAATAGTAGAAATAGCGTCATTCTGAATTTATTTCAGAATCTCATAATTATTCAATCAAAGAATTTAAAATCAAAACAAGTTAAGTTTTATGCAAAAAAAAGAAGCCTATTGGCTTCTTTTTTTTAGTCTTTTTTATTGTCTTTGTGTCTTCCTCTAAACTCTTCAATCATTTTTCTTTTAAAGGAGCGCTCAGCATTAAATAGTAATACAATTTTTTTGTAACTAATTATTTTTGAAAGCTTATCAACGTATATTTTATAGCTTTTTACTCTAGCGTCTTCCAAATCTTGCATGTCCTTAATTAGGGTTTCAGCTTCTTTGTTAGTTAATTTTGTAACATCAATATCCTTACGTTTGATGTCAGATGCTTCTCTTAATTTGCTTTTTTGTTCTTCAAAGTCATTGTAAATAGGCCAAAAAGCTTCTGCTTCCTTGGAGGAAAAATCTAATTGCTCTGTAATGTGTGCTACTTTTAAAGCTTTAAGTTTTTCGTGTTGTTTTATTTTTTCTTTTTGTGCAATTGCACTAAAAGAAAACACTAAAACTAGTAATGTTATAATATGTTTTTTCATTGTAATATGTTTTATTCTTGGTATAAGTCGTTTAAATCTATATCGTCAATATAGTCTTCAACTTCAATTAAATTATAATCTATAAAATCTGTTTGTGATAATTCCGAGTCATTAATTAACATATTAAGATCGTTAATTTCTATTTCATCTAAAATATAGTTTTCTACGGTATCTGTATCTAAGCTGTCTAATGTAGGAGCTGCTTTAAATAGGTTTAAATTAAATAATAGTACTATGGCTGCAGCAACGCTAGATAATGATACAATAGTTTTTTTGTTAAACAGATTAAATACTTTAGGTTCTGGCTTATCTAATTTAGATAAAATATTGTTTTCTAAAGTTTCAAAATAACCATCTGGAACCTTAAAACCAGACGTTTTCGGAAGCCCTTCTAATGTTGCTTGCGCTAGAATGGCATCTTCTAATCCTTCAAAGTAGTCCTTAGGGATTTTAAATCCTGAAGTCTTGATTGTATTTAAGCTTTCTTTTTTCATTGTATAGTTAAGACTAAAAAAAACGTAAATGGTTTAATGTTCTTTTAAATAGGCTTCTATTTTTTTAGAAGCTAAATGGTAGGATGCCTTTAAAGCTCCTTCACTGGTGTCAAGTATTTCTGATAGTTCGCTGTATTTTAAATCTTGAAAATATTTCATATTAAACACTAATTGTTGTTTTTCAGGAAGTGTTGCTATTGCTTTTTGAAGTTTAAGCTGTATGGCTTCTCCTTCAAAGTAAACGTCCGATTGTAAATTGTTTATTGCTAAATCCTGAGTATCGTGACTAGCAGTGTTTTTTAATTTTGCGTTTCTTTTTAAATGCGTTAAAGCTTCGTTAGTTGCTATTCTATAAATCCAAGAGTATAATTGGCTGTCGCCTTTAAATTTATTAATGTTTTTAAAAACCTTTATAAACGTATTTTGTAAAACGTCATCCGCATCGTCATGAGATTTTACTATATGTCTAATGTGCCAATACAATCGCTCTTTGTATAGCGTGATTAGTGTTTTAAAAGCAGCGTTTTTTTCTGATTCAGATTGTAATTGCTGCACTAAAAGTGTTTCGTTCTCTGACATATTAATTATTAGACTCTAATTTAAGCTAATAGTTTAAAAGTTTTATTAGAATTTTTAATGATTATTAAAAGTCTGTAAATCATGGTTTTACACAAAAATAAACGATTAAATGTATGTTTTATCGGTTTAAAAACAAATTTTACTTGTTTTTTAGTATTATTTGCGTTAGATTTATATTATTAAATTTAGTTATGTTGTTGGCCCCAAATCTAGCAATGCACAAAAAAAAGGATAAACCAAGTTTATCCTTTTTTTAATTTATTTATTGTTTTAATTATTCAAAGCTTTGCATTTCTACTAGTTTTTTATACATACCGTTTTTTTCTAATAGTTCTGTGTGTGTACCTTGTTCTACAATTTCACCTTTTTGCATTACAATAATTTGATCTGCATTTTGAATAGTAGATAGTCTATGCGCAATTACAATAGATGTTCTGTTTTTCATCATGTTTTCTAATGCAACTTGCACTAAACGCTCGCTTTCAGTATCTAAAGCTGAGGTTGCCTCATCCAAAATCATAATAGGAGGGTTTTTAAGTACAGCTCTAGCAATACTTAGACGTTGTTTTTGTCCACCTGAAAAATTGTTCCCTGCATCTCCAACATTGGTTTCAATACCTTTTGGTAACTCACTAACAAACTCCCAAGCATTTGCAATTTTTAAAGCGTCGATAATTTGGTCTTCGGTTGCATCAGGTTTACCTATTAAAATATTATTTTTTATGGTGTCATTAAATAGTATAGAATCTTGTGTTACTAATCCCATTAGATTACGTAAAGACTTTTTTGTGACTGTTTTTATGTCATTACCATCAATAGTAATATTACCTTCATTTACATCATAAAAACGGGTCAGTAAATTAGCTATTGTACTTTTTCCACTTCCAGATTGTCCTACAAGAGCAACAGATTTTCCTTTAGGTACTTTTAAGCTGAATTTTTTAAGCACATTTTCTTCTTCGTATCTAAAATTGATGTTTTCGATATTGATTTCGTGTGAAAAGCTTGTTAAGTCAATAGCATCACTGTTTGAAGTTATAGTTTCTTCTTGTTCTAAGATTTCAAATACACGCTCTGCAGCTGCTAGTCCATTTTTTACAGAGTAGGATGCTTTAGATATTGCTTTTGCTGGTGTTAAAATATTATATGCTAATAGTAGATATACTAAAAATAATTCGCCTTCTAGTGTTTTTTCAACTAATACTAGATTACCTCCATACCATAAAAGAATAGCAATTGTAACAATACCCATAAATTCACTCATTGGTGAGGCTAGGTTGTTTTTGTTACCTATACTATTTGATAATTTTAATAAACGGTCAACAGAATTATTGAATTTTTTTGTAAAACTAGATTCTGCATTGTAGCTTTTAACAACCTTTAATCCTGTTAGGCTTTCTTCTACAATTGATATGAGTTTTCCTGATTCTTCTTGAGCTTTTGTTGATTTTGATTTTAAATTTTTACCGATTCTAGAAATTATAAAACCAGAAATAGGCATGAAAACAAAAACAAAAAGTGTAAGATTTACACTAATTTTTAGCATGGCATAAATCGTAAATAGTATTGTTAAAGGCTCTCTAACAATAAGTTCTAAAATAACAAAAAATGACGATTGTACTTGGCTAATATCACCTAACATTCTAGCCATTATATCTCCTTTTGTGCGATTTGAATAAAAAGGTATTGATAAGCTTATAATTTTTTGATACATTTTTTTACGCAGATCACTTAAAACTCCATTTTTTAAATGCATCATATGAAAGGACGCTAAATAGTTAAATAAGTTTTTAAGTAAAAATGTAGTAATTACTAAACCAACAGCTAACAATAATGAATATTGAGGACCATGGATTTCATTAAGGTTACCAATTTCATAGAAAAATAAATCTTTTAAATAATCAGTAATATTCCAAATGTCAGTGTACACAGGTTTTTTTAGAATAGTTGTAGGCTCTGCGTTTTTTTGAAATAGCACTTCTAACAACGGAAACATTGTTATAAATGATAATGTGCTAAAAAGCGCGTATAGAATATTAAAAATAACATTCATCACTATATTAAACTTATAAGGTTTAATATATGGGATTATTTTTTTTAGGTTTTGATCCATTTAATTATAACTGCATATCTTTTAATATAGCATCAATCTTGCTTTCCAATTTCTGTTCCGTAGCTTCAAATTCTGACACATTGTCTAAAGTTGTATTAACGCTAATGTAGAATTTTATTTTAGGCTCTGTACCACTTGGTCTTAAGGCTATTTTACTTCCGTCTTCCGTATAATAAATTAATACATTAGATTTAGGTACATTAATAGTACTTGTAGTATTGTCTATTGTATTTTTTGCTTCAGATAATTGATAGTCTTCAATCTTGATAACTTTTGACCCATTAACTGTTGTTAGCGGGTTTTCTCTTGCATCAATCATCATTTGTTTGATTTCTTGGGCACCTTCTATACCTTTTTTAGTCATGGATATTAAACGTTCTTTATAAAAACCATGTTTAGTGTACAGTTGTATTAATTCTTTGTAAAAACTACTGCCTTTAGCTTTTGCTTGAGCTGCAATTTCGCAAGCAAGTAAAGCAGATGTTACAGCATCTTTGTCACGTACAAAATCACCAACCATAAACCCAAAACTTTCTTCTCCACCACCAATAAACTCTTGGTTTGGAAAGTCTTTAATCATTTTAGCAATCCATTTAAATCCAGTCAGACCAATTTTACATTCTACCTTAAAGGCATCTGCTAAAGCAGTCATCATTGGCGTAGATACAATGGTGCTTCCTATAAATTGATTGTCATTTATTTTGTTGTTATTTTTCCATTGTTGTAATAAAAAATTAGTCATCATGACCATGGTTTGATTTCCGTTTAATAAAATCATTTTATTATCTAAACCTCTAACAGCAATACCAACTCTGTCGCTATCAGGATCTGTACCTATAACAATATCTCCATCTACTTTTTCTGCTAATTCTAAAGCCATCTTAAGTGCTTCAGGTTCTTCTGGATTTGGAGATTTTACAGTTGGGAAATCGCCATTAGGCTCACGTTGTTCTTCAACAATATTTACATTATTGTAACCTGCACGTTTAAACGTTTCTGGTATGCTAGTAATGGAAGTTCCGTGTAAGGATGTAAAAACTATATTTAGATTATCCTTGGCAGCTTTGGGTGTATCAAAACTTCCGTTTTTTACTGCTGCATCAATAAAAACATCATCAACTTCTTTTCCTATATATTCTATTAACTCCGGCTTTGCTTCAAATTTTATTTCGGCATAGTCTAAGGCATTTATTATTTTAATAATTTCGGCATCTTGAGGTGGTACTAATTGTCCTCCATCTTGCCAATATACTTTGTAACCATTATATTCTGGTGGATTATGTGAAGCAGTTAAAACAATACCACAATGACAGTCTAAATGTTTTAAAGCAAAAGATAGCTCTGGAGTAGGACGTAGGTCTTCAAATAAATAAACTTTGACATTGTTTGATGAAAACACGTCTGCCACAACTTTTGCTAAACTTTTACTGTTGTGTCTACAGTCGTAAGCGATAGCAACTTTTAAGTTTTCTCCTTGGAAAACAGTTTTCATGTAATTACAAATACCTTGTGTGTTTTTTCCTAAGGTATATTTATTAATTCTGTTTGTCCCAATTCCCATTACACCACGCATACCTCCAGTACCAAACTCTAAGTCTTTATAAAAACTTTCTTTAAGCTCAGTAGGCTCTAAAGCAATAAGATTTTTTATATAATCTTGTGTTTCATTGTCAAAAGCTGGAGTTAACCAAGTATTGACTCTGTTTAAAAGTTCTGGTTCAATATGTCTCATAGGTTGTAGTCTTAAATTAAGATAAATAATTACTTAAAGGTAGTTATTTGTTTTGTTATTAATTAATAAGTTTAGTCCTTTAAATTTAAGGATTCTTTAATTAAATATCGTTTTTTGTCTGATTTTTGACGTAAAATTATTTCGCCTAAAAAACCAGCAACAAAAAATTGTGATCCTAAAATCATGGTTACTAATGCTAGATAAAACTGAGGTCTTTGGGTGATTAGCCTACCTGAGGTATTAAAAAATAGTTTGTCTATTCCTAAATACAAAGCAAAAACAAGTCCTAAGCCAAACATAATAACGCCTAATGCACCAAATAAATGCATAGGTCTTTTGCCAAATCTGGATAAAAACCAAATGGTAATTAAGTCCAAAAACCCGTTAACAAAACGTTCCATTCCAAATTTGGTTTCGCCATATTTTCTAGCTTGATGTTGTACAATTTTTTCACCAATGTTAGAAAATCCAGCATTTTTGGCTAAAACTGGAATGTATCTGTGCATTTCGCCATTTACATCAATGTTTTTAACAACATCTTTATTGTAGGCTTTAAGTCCGCAATTAAAGTCATTAAGTTGGACACCTGAAGTTTTTCTTGCTGCCCAATTAAATAATTTTGAAGGTAAGTTTTTAGTTAACTTATTATCGTAACGCTTTTTTTTCCATCCAGAAACTAATTCAAAACCTTGATTAGTAATCATGTTGTAAAGTTCAGGTATTTCCTCTGGATTGTCTTGTAAATCGGCATCCATAGTGATTATTACATCTCCTGTTGCTGTAGCAAAACCAGCGTGTAATGCTTGGGATTTTCCAAAGTTTTTTAAAAATCTAATACCTTTAACGTTATTGTCCGATTCTTGGATTTTTTCAATAATTTTCCAAGAATTATCTGTACTACCATCGTCTATAAACAATAGCTCATAAGAAAAACCATTGGTTTGCATCACATTTGCAATCCAATGGTGTAATTCTGTTAATGATTCTTCTTCGTTAAGTAGTGGTATGACTACTGATATGTTCATAATTTAATTTGAAATATATTTTCAAATATAAAACTATTATAGGTCTTCGTTAGTTTTTTTCATTATTAATGAAACAATAAGTCCAATAACAGCTTGTATTACTAAAAACATGGCTGTTGATTGTATTTGTGGCATTAACGCGAATTGGTTTTTTTGCGCTTCCATAAGATCTAAAGTTTTAGCGATTTCTTCTTCAGGAGCGTTAAAATTTTTCATGATTTGTAATGTTGCTTCAATTGTTTTTTCTTTTAAAGCAACAGCAGCTTCAGGGTCGATAAAATTAAAAACAAGTACACTTACCAAAGTGCTAATTATTACACCTATTGCAACCGTAATAAAATAGGAGCTAAAACTTTCTTTAAATGAAATATAACCACCTAATGATTCTTTAGATTTTGATACAGAAATAATTCCGTAGACAATAATTATAACAAATAATAAAATACCTAACCACCATTTAGTTAATAGGTCTAAATACAAAGCATAGGCTAATACAGTGATTCCGCCTAAGGTTGCACCAAGGTACAGACCAAAATTAATTGCGATTGATTTTATAGTTTTTTCCATAATTTTGTTGAGTTAATTAGTTAATAATCTATTAGTCTTAAAGTGCAATAATATGTTACAATATTACATAATTAATTTTTTTTCATAAATTAGTTGCTCATTTGTAAAAAATACTTAAATTTGCACCTCGAATTTAGTTAAGATAAAAAAGCATTTAGCGATGAAAAAAGGTATACATCCAGAAAATTATAGAATGGTAGCATTTAAAGACATGTCAAACGATGACGTATTTTTAACTAAGTCTACTGCAAACACTAGTGAAACTATTGAAGTTGATGGTGTTGAATATCCAGTTATTAAAATGGAGATTTCTAGAACGTCTCACCCATTTTATACAGGTAAGTCTAAACTAATTGATACTGCAGGACGTATCGATAAATTCAAAAACAAATACGCAAAATTTAAAAAATAATTTTAGCGTTAACTATATTTTAAAAGCCTTTCATTTTTATGAAAGGCTTTTTTTGTTATCTTATTTTCAACTATTTTTGAATGCTAAACACAAAAGTAAAATGCTTAATTGTGTTTTGATGTTTAAATTTAAAATAAAACCACAATGAATTATATCCTTTTTGATGGACCAGTACGCAACCAATTACTTCCATTTACTTATACTAGACCTGTTGCAGATATCAGAGTTGGTATACTGACTATTAGAGAGAAGTGGGAGATGTATTTACAAACGACAACTACAACAGTAACAGAAGATTATTTGGCAGATAAATATCCTATGGTTGAGTTAGAAGAAAATGTTATGCTAAATGCATCTTATTTACCAAATAATGAATTAGTTGAATTGATTATAGGGTTAGAAAAAAATCAAGCCATTTTTAAAGATGAGGATATAATTGCTTTTTATACAACAGATACTCAGGAAGACATAGATTTTGATACGTATGAAGCTATTGAGTTTGATAACGATATTACTAAAATTGAACACACTTGGGAGATATTTTCTAAAAACGGAGAAGCTATACAACAGGATTTTGAATTGTTAACTAAAGACAGAAAATCTGAACCAATACCTACAAGTAATAATATTATTGCACCAGAAAACATTTTTATTGAAGAAGGAGCAGTTGTCCAGTTTGCAACATTAAATGCTAGTGCAGGACCAATTTATATTGGTAAAGATGCAGAGGTAATGGAAGGGAGTTTGGTTAGAGGTCCTTTAGCTTTATGTGATCATGCAACTTTAAAATTAGGAGCAAAAATATATGGACCAACTACCATTGGACCACATAGTAAAGTAGGAGGCGAGGTTAATAACTCAGTGTTATTTGGGTATTCTAACAAAGGACATGATGGGTTTTTAGGGAATTCCGTAATAGGAGAATGGTGTAATTTAGGTGCAGATACTAATAATTCTAACCTTAAAAATAATTATGTAGAAGTTAAACTATGGGATTATGAAACAGAACGTTTTGCTAAAACGGGATTACAGTTTTGTGGTTTAATGATGGGAGATCACAGTAAATGCGGTATTAATACAATGTTTAATACAGGAACCGTTATTGGTGTTAATGCCAATATTTTTGGTAGTGGTTTTCCAAGAAATTTTGTGCCAAGTTATAGTTGGGGAGGCGCTTCTGGTTTTACAACCTATTTAACGTCTAAAGCTTTTGAGGTTGCTAAAGTTGTTATGGCAAGAAGAGGTGTGGAATTTTCTAGTCAAGACGAAGCTATTTTAACTCAAGTTTTTGAAGATTCTAAAAAGTACAGAAAAGAGTAATCATTATTTAGTACAATCTATTGGTGATCAAAGGTTATTCGTCGAAATTGTAAGTTTTTATGGGTTAATTCTGAATTAAATTTTTATATTAATTAGGCTTAATAATCAATATGAGTTTTATTTTTAAAAATACGCTTAGATTTACCATCTTATATCTTTTTCTATACGTTTTAGATTCTTTTTTTAAGAATAATGAAGCGTTATATTCCTATAGATACTTTACTAAATTAGCTCTAGGCATTACTTTATTAGTTTTTTATTTATTTAAAACTAAGCAAAAGGACATTTCTAAAAAACGACTGGTAATTTATGCTTTATCTTTATTTATAATTGGAGATGTTTTTTTTATTACAGGAAATTCTGGCGAAATGACTCATTTTGTATTTGCAGCTTTCTTATTTATTGGAGCTAAAATTTGTTATTCGATACGATTTTTAAATAGTAAAGATTTCAAAATTTCTAAATTAATTCCTTTTTTAATACTTGGTTTTGCTTACATGACTATTATCACAGATTTGGTGTATAATAATTTAGGTCATTATTTTTTTCCATTTTTAATCTACTTATTTGTAGTACTGTTATTAATGCAATTTGCTTATTTAAGAAAAAGTGAGGTCAATGGATTAAGTTTTTGGTTAGTCTTATTTGGTGTGTTTTTCTCAATGATAGCAGATAGTATTAATATCCTTAAAATATTTTATGACCCATTAATTGCTTATAATAAAATTACTGTTATGTTTTTTTATTGTTTGTCTCAGTACCTGATTATATTGGGAGTACTAAAAGAAAGTAGAGCTATCGATAATAATGAAATACTGAAAGTGAATACATAATTATGGATAAATTAATACGCTATTTTACACCTGTATTTTTGGCTTTGTTATTTTTAGATATTTATGTAAAAACTAATTTACCTATAATTCCTTACAGGTATTATTCTAAAATATTTGTGCTAGTCACTCTTATAATATTTACGGGTTATTGTGTTTACAAGAAAAACAAGTTGAACAATAGGTATGTTTTTTATGGATTAATTATTTTTTTTATAGGTGATATTTTAATTATTGACCACTTAAATAAAGTAAAGTTTATTATTAGTTTAATACTTTTTGTAGTTGGTAAATTAATCTACATTTTTAAATTTACACACAAGGAAGACTTTAGTAATAAGCGTTTGCTACCATTTTTAGTAGTTTGTTTTTTGTTTGTTGCGTTTTTGTATAATCTAATTTTTGTAAACCTTAAAGGGTATTTTATACCAGTAACGTTGTATTTTTTTATATCCTTAGTCATGACTCTTTTTGCCTATCTTAGAAAAGATGTAGCAAGTAACAAAAGCTATTATACAGTTTTATCTGGTGTAGTTTTATTTGTATTCTCTGAGGCTACAATGGTAGTTAAAACATTTTATGGAGACATCCTATTCCAGGATTTTATAGTAATGTTTGGTTATGGATTTGGACAATATCTTATAATTTTAGGTTTAATGATTGACAAACCTAACTATGTTGAAAATAGTGAACTTATCTCTAAAATATAAAAATCAAATCGATTAACTATTGTTTCTTAACAAGCTTTAATTCTAATAAATTGATAGGATTATTGCCTAGTCCAATAACATTTTTTTGAGTAAATCTAATCACTTCATCATAGTATAAAGGCACTATAGGAGCATTTTTTATAACCAAACTATCCATTTTGGTATACAATTTAGTTCTTTCAGATGCCTCAGTAGTATTAAAAGCTTGGTTGTACCATTTATCAAAATCAGTATTGCTAAAATGAGTATAATTTGGACCATTTGGCGCAAAATTTTCTGAATAAAATAATGATAGATAATTTTGAGCGTCTGGATAATCTGCAACCCAACTAGCTCTAAATAAATCTAATTTTCCGTTGGCTTTACCTTCTTTTAAAGTTGATGCAGGAATGACATCTACCTTTATAATTAAACCAATTTTAATAAGCTCGCGTTGTATGTATTCGCAAAAGTTAAGATAATTACTAGTTGTAGTAATTGTTACTTCTGGCGTTCTATTATTGTTTTGTGCTTTGTATTCAGCAATAAGTTTTTTTGCTTTTACGGGTTGGTAAGTGTATCCAATATTAGCATTGTAACCTGGTAACCCTTTTGGTATAAATCCACCATTTGCAGCTATTCCAATTCCGTTACGTAAATAGGTCATCATTTTTTTTCTGTCAAAGCCATAATTTATAGCTTCACGTATTTGTTTGGATTGGATTTCATTTAAATCAGAATCCATATAAAAAGCCAAATATTCTGTATTTAAGTAAGGACCTCTATTTATGTTTATAGTATTAATATATTTATCTCTTAATTCTCCATTTGTAGTCAATATTTCATCTTGATAAGAGGCGTCTAAGCTGTTTAAAAAGTCTAAATTACCTTGAATAAATTGCATAAATTCACTCTGCTTATCAGGTAAAAAGGTAATAGCTACAGCTTCCAAATGTGGTAGTTTTTGACCATCTTTAGTAGTTTCAAAATAGTTTTCATTTTTTCTAAAAACCAGTTTGATGTTTTCTTCCCAGCGCTTAAATTTAAAAGGACCTGTGCCTATTGGATTTGATCTATAATCACTACCATAATATTCTGTTATTTCTTTAGGGACGACACTGCAATACTTCATTGTTAACAAACCCAAAAATGCAGGAAAAGGTTGTTTTAAAGTAATATTAAAAATGGTGTCGTTTATCGCTTTAAAGGTGTCTACTTTATTAAAAATCCACTGACCTGACGACGCTATATTTTTATCCAACAATCGGTTAAAACTATATTCAAAGTCAGAAGCAGTAACTAGTCTGGTAGAATCCTTACCAAATAATTTATGTTTATGAAAATAGACATTGTTTTTTAGTACAAAATTATAGCTTAAACCATTATCTGATAGTGTCCAGTTTTTAGCAATGCAGGGTTTAACATGTAAACTGTCATCCATTTGAACCAATCCATTAAATAATTGATGGATTGCCCAAATATCTGCGTTGTCTTTTGCAAATGCAGGATCTAGTGATCCTATGTTTTTGTGTTCGTTATATCTAAAAACTAAATGATCATTGTTTACGTTTTTAGTATCCTTACAAGATACTAAAAATGTAAAAATAAAAATGAAGCTATATATAGGTAATGCTTTGTTAGTTATAATAGTTGTCAAGGTGCTGTTATTACTGTTTCTTTTTTTTTTAGTGTAAAGAAAAGTGCTTTTTTTAAACTAAAATTATATAGTGTAAATATACACAATATAGCTAATTCTTTTTTTTATAGTTTTAGCATAGTTTAATTGTTTTTAGTAGCATAATTATAATTAGTATAATGTTTATTTCAAAAAAAAACCGAAGGTATTAGCTTCGGTTTTAATTATGTTTTTATTGTAAAAGTTAGATTCTGACACCTACAGGTAAAAGTTTTTTATATTGCCTATTGCGCCTCATAAATTTTGCTATTTCTGGACTGGTAGGCATTACGCTTAAATTACGTTCTTCAATATTGTCAAAAACAATTTTTAAAAACTCGTTTACAAAATCTTCATTATCCTGCTCCTCAGGCACTATTAATTTAGTTAAAAAGATTTTTCTTTCTTGTAAAGAGTATTCTATTTTAGCGAAATGATTATCAATTTTCAGTTCAAATTGACGTAAAAAATCATTGTCAACTAACTCAGCTGCATCAATCATAATGTATAAAGTTTTATTAATTATTAGGGGAGTTTCAAAAATAGTACCAAACTATTTTATAGCTTTACAGCACAAAGATACTCAAAAATCTAATAGCACTGTGTTTGTTTATTGTTAAAAGCTTATGAATCAAGAAGTAATACCTGTTTATCTAATGCCTGGTATGGCTGCTAATCCTACGATATTTGAGCACATTAAATTACCGGAAAATCAATTTAAAATTTACTGGTTAGAATGGAAATTACCCAATCCAAATGAAACATTATCTAGCTATGCAAAACGCATGTGTGAAGATGTAAAACATGATAATCCAGTACTTTTAGGTGTATCTTTTGGAGGGATTTTAGTGCAAGAAATGAGTAAGTATATTAAGTACAATAAAATTATAATAGTATCCAGTGTAAAGACCAAACACGAGTTGCCTAAAAGAATGCGTCTGTTGCGTATGACAAAAGCATATAAAATATTACCCACACAATTACTTAGTAATGTTGATTTGTTGGCTAAATATGCGTTTGGTAATACTATAACTAAACGTATTGAGTTATATAAAAAATATTTGTCGGTAAGCGATAAAATGTATCTGGATTGGGCAATACAGCAAGTGGTTTGTTGGGATCAAGACCAAGCATTAGATAATGTAATCCATATTCATGGTGACAATGATAAAGTATTTCCTTTCGCTAATTTAGGAGCATGCCTAAGTATAAAAGGAGGTACGCATATCATGATTATTAATAAATATAAATGGTTTAATGAAAACTTACCAAAACTAATCGCTTAAATATTAAGTGGTTTGAATAAAAAATTTTAAATTTAAACAAAAGATAAGAAGATGAAGATTGTACAAAAAAGTTTAGCTATTGTTGGCTTAGGCGTTTTAGGATTGTTATTTATTAACGCCTATCAAGACGCTCCTACTGACGAGAATTTTGAGAAAAAAATAATAAACGATTATAATGTATACGCAATTCAAATGCCAAGCTATTTGGAGTTTGCAGGAGAAGCTGTACCATTATCAAATCCAGATATTTATGAGCGCATGGATAAAGAGCTTTTAGTTAATACCTATTGGCAATCTAATGGTTTGTTAATGTTTAAGCGTGCCAAAAAATATTTCCCTATTATCGAGCCTATTTTAGCAAAAAACGGGATACCAGACGATTTTAAATATTTGGCAGTTATTGAAAGTGGTTTAACAGATGCACGTTCTCCAGCAGGAGCAAGTGGGTTTTGGCAAATCATGAAAGCAACAGGTCGCGAACATGGATTAGAAGTAAACGATAATGTAGACGAACGTTATAATTTAGAAAAAGCCACAGAAGTAGCTTGTGATTATTTAAAAAAAGCTAAAGAAAGTTTAGGATCTTGGACATCTGCAGCAGCAGCATATAATGCGGGTAATTATGGTATTTCTAGACGCTTAAAAGAACAAGATGTGACTAGTTATTATGATTTGCTTTTAGGTGAAGAAACAGGAAGGTATGTGTTTAGAATAATAGCTTTAAAAGAAATTTTATCTAATCCAGATGCTTATGGATTTAATTTTAGAGACAAAGATTTGTATAAAGCAGTGCCAACCTATCAAGTAGCTGTAGATACTGCAGTAACTGACTTTGCCGGTTTTGCTAAGCAATTTGGCATAAACTATAAAATATTAAAATTACACAACCCTTGGTTAAGAGAACCTCATTTAAATAATAGTTCTAGAAAACAATATTTTATTGATATCCCAAGAGAGGGTTACTACCAAACTAATCCGTAAATGCTTGATTTTTTTACTCAAAATTGGTGGACTATAGCAATTGTTATCAATTACATATTGGTAATAATTGCAGTTGCCACTATTTTATTTAAATCAATAAATCCAACAAAAACACTAACGTACATCATTGTATTGTTAGTGTTTCCTTTTTTTGGATTAGTAGTTTATTACTTTTTTGGTCAAGAGTATAGAAAGGATAAGATTTTTAATCGAAAAGACGTGTTAAATAACCATTTAATACAATCTATTAATAAAGATTTAAAGATTCAGCCAGAATCCTTAACGCAATACGAAGCTAAAATTGACGAAGATCAAATTAGATTAATTCATCTGCTTCAAAAAAATGATAAATCACCATTAACTAAATTTAATGATGTAGAAATCATAATTAATGGCGAAAATAAATTTGAGAAGCTTTTTAAGGATATTGACACTGCTAAAAAACATATTCATATTGAATATTACATTTTAAAAGACGATAAAATAGGTACTAGATTTTTAGATCTATTGTGTAAAAAAGCCAAGGAAGGCGTAACGGTAAGACTTAGTTTTGACGATGTAGGTAGTAAAATTTCTTCTAAAATGAAGAAAAAACTAACCAATGCTGGAGTACAATATTTTGCTTTTATGCCAGTATTGTTTCCTAGATTTACAGGTAAAATGAATTATAGAAATCACAGAAAAATTGTGATTATAGATGGTGAAATAGGTTATGTAGGCGGAATAAATGTATCTGATACTTACGTTAATTATCCCGAAAATAAAGACTATTGGAGAGATACACATTTAAAAATTATTGGCGAATCTGTTTTTACCTTACAAACTCAATTTTTAACCAATTGGAATTTTGTAGCAGATACTAGCTTGACATTAAACCGTTCGTTTTTTCCGCAAAACAAGGTTAAAACAATTACTCCAGTACAAATAGCAGCAAGTGGTCCAGATACAGATTGGGCTAATATTATGGAAGCTATATTTTTTGCAATTGTAACTGCCGAAGATTACGTGTACATAACAACGCCTTATTTTATTCCTAATGATCAAATCATTACAGCTATGCAAGTGGCATCAAAAAGTGGAGTAGATGTCAAGCTTCTAATTCCAGATAAATCGGACTCGTGGACAGCAAAACATGCCACAAACTCATATCTAGAACAATTATTAGAAGCTAATGTCAAAATTTATAGATATGAAAAAGGTTTTATTCATGCTAAAACTATGGTTGTGGATGATGTCTTTACAACTATAGGAACCTGTAATATGGACTACAGAAGCTTTAATATTAATTTTGAAATCAACGCGCTTATCTATAATAAAGAAAAAGCAATTGAAGCTAAAAGCATATTTAATAATGACCTAGAAAGTGCTATCCAAGTTAATCTAGAGCAATGGACAGAGCGATCTAATATTAAGCGTATACAAGAAGCCTATTGTAGACTTTGGGCGCCTTTACTGTAAAAAAAAAGGGTCAAACTAGTTTTAATTAGTTTGACCCTTTTTAATTTATAAAAGAATAATTATCTACTACGTCTTTTTTGTGCACGTATTGATCCACCTTGACCAAAGTGTTGTTTAGGTGCTTGTGCGCGTTTCATGTTTTCTTTCATCATTTTTATTTGATCAGTTAACATACCTTGTTTATCAAGCTTTTGTGCTTCGGCTAATAATGTAACTGCTTCTTGCTTTCTTCTTTTAGACATTGCAACTCCAGCTAAATTAAGTTTAACCATTGCCATATCATGATCCATAGATAAACCTAATTGCTCTGCTTTTTTAAAATAACGTTCAGCTTCAGTCATATTATCCTGAGAAACCATAATACCATTTAAAAAGTTATAATACCCTTGTTGCTTTTTAACTAAAGCAGTATCTGGATTTTTAATTTTATCTAACCATTTTTTAGCACCAGGAAAATCTTGTTTTCTTAATCTTAAAAAAGCTAATAAAATAAATTCATTTTTAAAATATAAGAAGACAAATATTAGGGCTAAAAAGATGTACATGATACCATTACCGATGTTTCCTTCCACAAATTGCCAGATGGCTACACCAAAAATTCCGATTGCTAATATTAGTTTTATTACTTTATTGTACATTTTTTAAATTTTAAAAGTCTTGTATTACTTGATTTGTAACGTTTTTAAGCGTTATTTTTATTGGAGTACAAAGAAACTAAAAAAATCTTTAAAAATATTTTTTAAATTAGGTTTGTGAAATAAAAAACTCGTTGTATATTTGCGCTCAGTTTTACGTAAAGCATAAAACTAAATAAAACATATACTATTCAGATTTTAAAAAAATAAGACAATGCCAAAAAGAACGTTTCAGCCATCAAAGAGAAAAAGAAGAAATAAACATGGTTTTAGAGAAAGAATGGCTTCTGCTAATGGTAGAAAGGTATTAGCTCGTCGTCGTGCTAAAGGAAGAAAGAAAATATCTGTTTCATCTGAAACTAGACATAAAAAATAATGTTTAACAATTGTTAACATTTTAAAGGCGTTACTTAGGTGTAACGCCTTTTTTTGTATCTAATAATTACTATTTTTGATAATCGAAAAAAACAAACTAAAATGCCAAAAAATCCTAAGTTAAAGTCTATTCTTATTATTGGTTCAGGTCCTATCGTTATTGGGCAAGCCTGTGAGTTTGATTACTCTGGTACGCAAGCACTAAGATCTTTAAGAGAAGACGGAATCGAAACTATTTTAATCAATTCTAATCCAGCAACAATCATGACAGACCCAAGTATGGCTGATCATGTATATTTGTTGCCTCTTAATACAAAGTCTATTGTTCAAATTTTAAAAGAACATCCTCAAATTGATGCAGTACTACCTACAATGGGTGGACAAACTGCACTTAATTTATGTATTGAAGCAGATGAAAAAGGAATTTGGAAAGACTTTGATGTAGAGATTATAGGTGTCAATATTGACGCTATTAATATTACAGAGGATAGAGAACAGTTTAGAGAGTTAATGCTTAAAATAGGTGTGCCTATGGCTCCTCAAGCAACTGCGACATCATACCTTAAAGGTAAAGAAATTGCCCAAGAGTTTGGGTTTCCATTAATTATAAGAGCTTCATTTACATTGGGTGGAGCAGGAGCTTCTTTTGTATATAAAGAAGAAGATTTTGACGAGTTATTAACACGTGGATTAGAAATTTCTCCAATTCACGAAGTCATGATTGACAAAGCCTTAATTGGCTGGAAAGAATACGAGCTTGAATTACTAAGAGACTCTAATGATAATGTAGTAATTATTTGTTCTATTGAAAATATGGATCCAATAGGGATCCACACAGGAGACTCCATTACTGTTGCTCCTGCAATGACATTAAGTGATAAAACATATCAAAAAATGCGTGATATGGCTATCCATATGATGCGTAATATTGGTGACTTTGCTGGTGGTTGTAACGTACAATTTGCAGTTAGTCCAGATGAAAACGAAGATATAATTGCTATCGAGATTAATCCTCGTGTATCTCGTTCTTCAGCTTTAGCTAGTAAAGCAACAGGATATCCAATTGCAAAAATAGCTGCAAAATTAGCTATAGGTTATCATTTAGATGAGTTAGAAAACCAAATTACTAAATCTACATCAGCATTATTTGAGCCAACTTTAGATTATGTAATTGTTAAAATACCACGTTGGAATTTTGATAAGTTTGAAGGAAGTGATCGTACACTAGGACTGCAAATGAAGTCAGTAGGAGAGGTTATGGGTATTGGACGTTCTTTTCAGGAAGCACTTCATAAAGCAACACAATCTTTAGAGATTAAACGTAATGGTTTAGGTGCTGACGGTAAAGGTTATACTAATTACGAACAAATTATTGAAAAGCTAACCTACGCAAGTTGGGATCGCGTGTTTGTAATTTATGATGCCATTCAAATGGGAATTCCTTTAAGTCGTATACATGAAATTACTAAAATTGATATGTGGTTTTTACGTCAATATGAAGAATTGCACCAATTGCAAAAAGAAATTTCGACCTTTAAAATAGACACCATCCAAAGAGATTTACTTCTAGAAGCTAAACAAAAAGGGTATGGAGACAGACAAATAGCACATATGTTAGGCTGTTTAGAAAGTCAAGTATATAATAAAAGGGACGAGTTAGGTATTAATCGTGTTTACAAACTTGTAGATACTTGTGCTGCCGAGTTTGAAGCTAAAACACCTTACTATTACTCAACATTTGAAAATGATGTAGAAACAGCTGATGGAACACGTTATGCGCATAATGAAAGTATAGTTTCTGATAAGAAAAAAGTTATTGTTTTAGGATCAGGACCAAACAGGATTGGACAAGGTATCGAGTTTGATTATTGTTGTGTACATGGTGTATTAGCTGCTGCAGAATGTGGTTATGAAACCATCATGATTAACTGTAATCCAGAAACAGTATCTACAGACTTTGACACAGCAGATAAATTATATTTTGAACCCGTTTTTTGGGAACATATCTATGACATCATTAGACATGAAAAACCAGAAGGTGTTATCGTGCAATTAGGTGGACAAACCGCTTTAAAACTTGCTGAAAAACTATCTAAATACGGAATTAAAATTTTAGGAACTAGTTTTGAAGCTCTAGATTTAGCTGAAGATAGAGGGTTGTTTTCTAACATGCTTAAAGAAAACAATATCCCTTATCCAGAATTTGATATTGCTACAACTGCAGATGAAGCAGCTGCAATTGCAGACGTGCTAGATTTTCCAATATTAGTTAGACCTTCATACGTACTTGGAGGACAAGGGATGAAGATTGTAATTAATAAACAAGATTTAGAGGAGCATGTCGTTGATTTATTAAGACGTATGCCTGGAAATCAACTGTTATTAGACCATTATCTTGATGGAGCTATTGAAGCTGAAGCAGATGCTATTTGCGACGGAGAAAATGTTTACATCATTGGTATAATGGAGCATATAGAGCCTTGCGGAATCCACTCAGGTGATAGTAACGCAACATTACCACCTTTTAATTTAGGAGAGTTTGTAATGCAGCAAATAAAAGACCATACCAAGAAAATTGCATTAGCATTAAATACGGTTGGGTTAATTAATATACAGTTTGCTATTAAAGATGATATAGTTTACATCATTGAAGCTAATCCAAGAGCATCACGTACAGTTCCATTTATTTCTAAAGCCTATGGAGAGCCTTATGTAAATTATGCAACTAAAGTTATGTTAGGCGAAAAGAAAGTTACTGACTTTAATTTTAACCCACAGTTAAAAGGTTATGCTATTAAACAGCCAGTGTTTTCTTTCAATAAATTTCATAATGTGAATAAAAAACTTGGGCCAGAAATGAAAAGTACTGGAGAAAGTATTTTGTTTATAGACGATTTAAAAGATGATCAGTTTTACGATTTATATGCAAGACGAAAAATGTATTTAAGCAAGTAATAAAAATAATTAATTGGTTTTTAGGAGGTTATAATTAATTTTTGTATTTTACAATAAAAGAGATTATGACAAAAAAACTACTATTTATTTTATTTGCTTTTGTAGCTTTAAGCGTATCAGCTCAAAACCAAACAGTTAATATAGATTGGAGTTTCGGCTCTAACTCTAATGCAACAGGACCTAATAATAATGCAGATCGCACTATTGAGGTTGGAGATACAGTTATTTGGGATTGGTATTCTACTGGTACGCATAATGTAGAAAGAACAGGAGGTACATCCTCAGATAATTTTGTAAGTGGTTTTATGACTACAGGAGCAACGTTTTCGCATACGTTTACATCTGTAGGTACAAATACATACCAATGTAATCCTCATCCAACAAGTATGTTTGGTGTTATTACAGTAGTACCAGAAGGGACTTTAAGTGTGCCTGATTTTGCAACACGTTTATCTGCGATAAATCTGTATCCAAATCCTGCATCATCGACTTTAAATGTCGAAATACCTTCTCAGTTTAAAGAAGATTTGACTATTGAAGTGTATAATGTTTTAGGTAAAAAAGTACTATCAAAAACAATTAGTCAATTAAAGACTAGTTTGTCTATTTCTAATTGGAATGATGGTGTGTATTTAATAAAAATAACTTCTGTTAGTTCAGGGACCACAATAACTAAACGATTTGTAAAAATTTAATACAAGCCTTTTAAAATAAAAAAGCCTTCATTTCTTGAAGGCTTTTTTTATTTTAAAAATTATCAGGTAAATCTATTCTAACTTTGTAATCTTTTAATATTGGAAGATAATCTGTGTGCGAAAAATCTTCATGATCAAACTCATATTGTCGTTGTTTTTTAGTCTCCATTCGCTTAATAGCTTTTAAAAAACGTTTGACTTCTACCTTATCATTTAAAATAAGTCCAGCAACTTCCATGGATTGTCCATTATCATCTTTGGCAACCATTGTAAAGTAAGACGAGTTACAATGTTTTACAATACCAGTTTGTATATTTTCAGCCTCTACACGTATACCAACAACCATAGATGTGTTTCCAACAAAATTTACAGAAGCTTTCATGGTTACTAGTTCGCCAACCTCAATAGGACTTAAAAAATCTACAGTATCTACACTAGCAGTCACACAGTAGGTTTTAGAATGTTTAGAAGCACAAGCAAAAGCTATTTGATCCATCAAATTTAGTATGTAACCACCATGTATTTTTCCACTAAAGTTAGAGTGTGAGGGTAACATTAATTCGGAAATACTAATTCTAGAATCGTCTGCTTTTTTATATGCTTTCATTATAGTTTTTGTTGTTGTATGTAATATTCAATTTGGTTTTTTCTGTAAAATCCGACAATAATTAAAGCCAGTCCAAAAAAGAGACACATGATAATAATAAAGTTATTTAATTCTTCTCTTTTACTAAATTTTCCTGGCTCTATAAGCGTATCAAAACCAAAAGACAGTAGTCCTGCTCCTGCAATAAAGATAAAAATATATTTAGCTCTTAAGCTCCATTTGTATATTACATTTTGAGTAGAATCTGTCATAATTAATAATTAGAACGTCGTTCTTTATCTTCTTCTACCTTAGTAATAAAGTACTTAGTATCACCTAACCAAAAGAAGGTTTTGTAACGTTCAAAATACGAAAGTTTTACAAATTTACCTTGTAAACGATTTAAATCATTAATAACCTGTTTCTCTTTATCCTCTACAGAAAATTCAAAAAGTTGAGCTTCAGACACACCTTGACTGACCTCGCCTTCCCAGGTTTTAAACATAACACCTTTACTGCTAAATTTAACTAATTCTCCTGCTCTAACACCTTCACTGTACGTTGCAAAGTATATAAAACAAAAATATCCTACTAAAATTAGGACTATAATAACTAAGGCTTTTACTAAAAATTTTATCATAATTGTTTTGTGTTAATCGTCAAATTCTGCTCTTTTAATAATGGTTTCGGGTAATGCTTTTTTAGCTTTAGCACCTAATTTTTTCAATTTTTCAACACTTGTAATTAGGTTTCCTTTTCCTTCTACTAATTTATTCATTACAGAGGAATAATCCTTTTTAGCATCGTCTATTTTTTTTCCAACACCAGTTAAGTCTTTAACTAAACCTTCAAATTTATCATATAAAGCGCCAGCTTGTCTTGCAATTTCGATAGCATTTTGTTGCTGCTTTTCGTTATTCCACATGCTGTCAACTGTTCTTAAAGTTGCTAATAACGTGGCAGGTGTAACAATAACTATGTTTTTTTCGAATGCTTTATTGTATAAACTATTATCAGCATTTATAGCAACTGCAAAAGCAGGCTCAATTGGAATAAACAATAAAACAAAGTCAGGACTTTCTATATCATATAAATCTTCGTACTTTTTATCAGATAATTGGTCTACGTGTCGTCTTATAGAATTGATGTGGGCTTTTAAATATAACTCACGCTCGTCATCTTCAGCATTCACGTAACGCTCATAATCTGTTAAAGACACCTTACTGTCAATAATCATTTTTTTATTGTCAGGTAAGTGTAATACTATATCTGGCAACACTCTAGAGCCATCCGCTCTGGTAAAATTTTGTTGTACAAAATACTCTCTATCCTTTTCTAATCCAGATTTTTCAAGGACACGTTCTAAAACTAATTCTCCCCAATTTCCTTGCATTTTACTATCACCTTTCAATGCTCTAGTTAGGTTGGTGGCTTCTTTAGTCATTTGCTGATTTAAATCCTTTAAACCCAATAATTGTTCTTTTAAAGCACTATGCATACTAATACTTTCCTTTTGAGTATCGTCTACTTTTTTCTCGAAGGTTAGTATTTTTTCTTGAAGTGGATTTAAAATATTTTTGATATTTTCTTTATTCTGAAGGGTGAACTTTTCGCTTTTTTCGTCTAAAATTTTAGTTGCTAATAACTCAAAATCTTTACGAAGTTGTTCTTGACGCAATTCGACTTCTTCCTCACGTTTAAGGTTTAATTGTTGTAGGTTTTCAAAATCGGCATTTTTTCTAGCTAAATCTTCATTTAAAATATCCTTTTCACGACGGATGCCTTCGCGTTCTATTTCAATTTTAGAAATAGTTTGTTTCAACTCTTGTAATTGGGTGTTAAATGTCGCGTGTTGTCTTTCGCTTTCTGCGGAATAAAACTGTTTTAAGTCAGAGAGTTGCTGTTGTAAATTGGTGTTTCTTTCTTCTAAAGTACTTTTTTCGCTTTTACTTTTAAGTTTAGTGAAAAGCATACCTAAATAACCACCAATAGCAGCAGCAATTACAATAGCAAGTATAAGGATAATGTTGTCGTTCATTTAATGAAAACGTAGTTTGTTCAAAGATAGTTAATTTGTTTCTCAGTGAGAAGTTAAGTATTTATATATGCTGAATGTTTGATTTTGTTAATTTAGAAATTGATTATTGGTTTTTTTTAAGTATTACGATAGATGTTTTAAAAGCTTAATTATTATGAAATACTGAAACAAGTTCGGTAAGACGTGAATTGTTCCTTTATGATTTTGAGTTTGACGTAAAACTACTTTTTAACCCTAAAACTGCCTGTTTTTTCATCAAAAACAATCATATCTGCAGGAAACAGGTTAGAAAACGCACCTTTTTCGATTAAATTACAAGGTGAGTCACTAACTATTCCATGGTTTGACATGACAATCATATTATCGCATAATTGGATAGCTAGATCAATTTCGTGAGATGAAAATAAGATGGTTTTTCCAGTATCTTTAGCTAGTTTTTGAAGCAGTTTTAGGATGTATGCTTTGTGATACATGTCTAAATGCGACGTAGGTTCGTCTAGAATAATTAAATCGGTATCTTGTGCTAAAGCACGAGCTATCATTACTTTTTGAAGTTGACCATCACTAAGCTCGAAACATTTTTTATGTTTCAAATCTTCAATAGTCGTTTGCTTGATTGCTTTATTAATAATGGTTACATCTGTGTCAGATAAATTACCAACCCAATTGGTGTAAGGTTGACGTCCAAGAGCAACCAATTCAAAAACGGTTAAATTTTTTGCAGCAATAGGCTCTGTTAATACTAAACTTAAAGTTTTGGCAAGTTCTAAATTAGAATAGTTATCTAAATTTATATTATTTATTAATACATAACCACTTAAAGGTGTTATAACCTTTGTTAATGTTTTTAAAAGTGTGGATTTACCAATCCCATTACCACCAACCAAACCAATTAATTCGCCTTTATTTATAGCAATATTAATGTTAGATGCTACAATAGTTTTGTTTTTTTTAGACTGATAACCTACAGTTAAATTATCAGTTTTTAGGATGGTATGTTGGTTGTTTTTTTTCATTTTAAAACACCATTTTACGTTGTCTTACTAATAACCAAACTACAATTGGTGCACCAAATAAGGAGGTTATAGCATTTATAGGTAGCATATAATCTGTATTTGGTAATTGGGCAATACTGTCGCAAATTAGCATAATAATGGCACCAAATAAAAATACAGCAGGTAATAATATTTTATGATTGGACGTATTAAACACTTGTCTAGTAACATGCGGAATTGCTAAGCCAATAAAGGCTATTGGTCCTGCAAAAGCAGTAATAGTACCTGCTAGTAGGCTAGTGGCAATAATAATTAATAATCGACTTTGTTTAATGTTTAAACCTAAGCTTTTAGCGTAATTTTCGCCCAATAATAAGGTGTTAAGACCTTTAATTGATAGGATACTAAACAGGATACCAATACAATAAATGATGGCAAAAATAGTAACCTCGTTCCAGTCCAAATCTCCTAAACTACCAAAACCCCAAAAAATGTATTGCTGTAATTGTTCTGCACTACTAAAGTAGGATAGTACACTAACTATTGCAGCTGTAATACTACCAAACATTAATCCGATAATTAAAATAGCCATAGTATCTCTAACTTTTGAGGATACAATTAGGACTAATAATAACACTAAAAAACTACCTAAACTTGCAGCAATAACTAAGCTCCATTTGGTAAGTAAAAAAGTAGCTAAAAATCCACCAAAAATACTACTACCTAAAATAACCAATGCGACACCTAGACTTGCTCCAGAGGTAATCCCTAAAACAAAGGGACCAGCTAAAGGGTTTCTAAAAAGGGTTTGCATTAATAACCCAGAAATACCTAAACCAGAACCTACCAATACAGCAGTAATTGCTTTGGGTAAACGATAGTTTTGGATTATATATTGATGATTGTTTAAATTATCCGAATTTGTAAAAAAACTGTCTATAATAGTATTAAAAGCTATGGATACAGATCCTAAACTAATGTTTACCATAAATAATAGTAAAAGCAAAACTGCTAATACTATAAAGGGAATGGTATAAGATTTGGATGTTATCACTTTAACGGTTTAAAAAAGTAAGTTTGATACTCTGGCAATAAGTCTGGATGACAAATTTTAATGATGTCTTTTAATACTAAATCAGGTCTAGATAAACCAAGTTCATAATACAAAACACCTCCTGTTTTTCCGGTTGTATTTGCAAAAGTATAGATAGCATTATTTTTAAAAGCATCAAATTGCGTGTAATGCGTATTAGCGGTTTGTAAAGCTTCCATGCTACTATAATAAGATGGACTTAACCATAAATTAGCATGTTTTGCTTTTTCAAAAACAGCTTCAAAACTTAATGCTAAACTGCCTTGAGATTTAGTGTCTGCATATAAATAATCGACATTTGCGTCTTTTAAAAATTGAGCTTCGGTACTGGTTCCATTTGGCAAATACCATACATCCTTATACATTGCACCACTAATTACTGTTGGTCGCTCAGTGACGGTTTGCGCTAATTGTTTTGCTGCTTTGTAATTGGTTTCGATAGTTTTAAATACAGAATCTGCTTGTTTTTCTTTATTATATAGTGCACCAAAAAACTTAATCCATTCGGCTTTAGCCAAAGGTGTTTTTTCTACCCAATCACCATTATAAATTACAGGTATTCTAGCATTACTTATTGTTTTTAAAGATTTATTTGTGCCATCAACACCAAATCCAACGACAACATTTGGATTTAACTCTAATAAAACTTCGGTGTTTAAACCTTCGTTTTTACCTAATTCTCTTACGTGTCCATTATCAATACGCTGTCTGATTTTTTCTGAAGAAATATAATCACTGCCAGGAAAACCAATTAATGAGTTTTCTTCATTTAAAAGTTCTAAAGCAGGAATATGAGTTGTAGAGGTTACTACTATAGATGTTACAGGAGTAATAATAATACCATCATATTCATCTTTCATAAACGATGTTTTTGCAGCGTCTTCTTTACTAATTAAAACGTACTTATAGGTTTTTTCTGCTTTAGGCCAAGGGTTGTTAACGGTTAACACTTTAAAATTACTATGATTTGTAATACTAAATCCTTCAGCGTAAGCGATACTATTATCCTCTTGTATTAAAGCAGGAAGTTTCCTGTCAATACCTGGATCTTCCTTGCAATTTAGAAATAATAAAAATGAAAGTAATAGTAATAAAAAAGCTTTGTTTTGTAACATTAGTAGCGCTTTAGCGGAAAATTTTCCTTTAAATTTATATAAAATTTTAGTCATGAGAGACGGTTCAAATTTAACAATATATATAGTAGGAGGAATTATATTATTACATTTTTTAATTGGCTTTATTTATTTAATCTATAAAATGAATAAGAAAAATGAAGAATGAATTAATTTAAAATAGTACATTCGCGCTGAATTTTGGTTTGACTTTGTGCTAATGCAAAGTCGATTAAAAGGGAATTTGGTTTAAATCCAGAACTGTTCCCGCAACTGTAAGTTTATGTTCAACATTGGTTGGACACCTTTTAAAGGATGTTATTCAAACTTAGACCACTGTTTTATTAAAAATGGGAAGGTAGAGTAACATATAACAAGTCAGGAGACCTGCCAGAATTTGTCATCTAATATGATCTTCGGGAGAAAGGTCTTTAAGATTTATGAAAAAAACTATTGGATTACTAATTGCTGTATGTTGTAGTGTTGTGTCTTTTGCACAAACACAGCTGGACTCTGTCCAATATTTAGATGTTATTGAGCTTAGTGATATTAAGTTGAAACAAAATGCTGCAGGATTTAAAGT
This sequence comes from Olleya sp. AS48, assembly GCF_038900355.1. Taxonomy (NCBI): domain Bacteria; kingdom Pseudomonadati; phylum Bacteroidota; class Flavobacteriia; order Flavobacteriales; family Flavobacteriaceae; genus Olleya; species Olleya sp. AS48. Next base: position 200,590 of record NZ_JBBMRD010000005.1, read on the forward strand.
TACTGTTTTAACCGACTCTGTTTTAAGTAAAAACACTTCTAATTTTACGGATTTATTACGATTTAATTCTAATATTTATTTTAAAGAAAACGGTTATGGGATGGTGTCTTCACCATCGTTTAGAGGGACTAATGCCTCGCAAACTGCTGTGATTTGGAATGGTATAAACATTAACTCTCAGTTAAATGGTCAAACGGATTTTAATACCATAAATACCAATAACGTTAATAAAGTAGTTATTAGAAATGGTGGAGGTAGTGTGCAATACGGAAGTGGAGCAATTGGAGGTAGTGTACACTTGGACAATACATTAAGTTTTACTAAACATTTAAAAAATGATGTCAAATTTAACTATGGTAGTTTTGAGAGTAAAAACATTAGTCTAGTTACAGATTATGGACAAAATAAATTTGCTTTTAATTTAGGGGTAAATTATCTAGATTCTGATAATGATTATAAATATTTAGACTCTGATAAAATTAATGAAAATGGTGATTTTAATAATTTAAGTCTTAATGCTAATTTAGGTTATTTTATTTCAGATAAAGATGTGCTAAAATTATACCATCAGACTTTTTTAGGTGATCGTGAGTTTTCTGGTACAACTGCTACGCCATCAAATAGTAAATATAAAGATGAGAACTCAAGGTCAATGTTGGAATGGGTTAGGACTGATCAAAAGTATACATCCAATTTTAAACTTGCCTATTTAAAAGAGTCTTTTGAGTTTTACCAAAACAAAAATTCTGAGTTTTTTACTTTTGGACAAGTCAATACTTTTCTGGCAAAACATAATTTTAATTATAAATTATCTAAACAGGTAAGTGTTACTAGTATTTTAGATTACAATCTTTTTAAAGGTGAAGGCAGTAGTTTTGGTAATCCAGAGCGATCTATATTTTCTGCTACAGGATTATTACAATATAATCCAAGCACTAATTTAAATTTAGGTTTTAATGTAAGACAAGATGTGACTTCTGATTTTAGTAGTCCATTATTGTTTTCAATGGACGCTTTGATTGGGATTACCAAATTTTATAAGGTCAAAATTAATGGGTCAAAAAATTATAGAATTCCGACATTTAACGATTTGTTTTGGCAACCTGGAGGTAATTTGAATTTAGTACCAGAATCGTCTTATCAATTTGATTTAGGTCATGTTTTAGACTTTAATTGGTTGCAACTACAGTTGAATACCTACTATATTAAGTCGCAAGATTTGATACAATGGAAACCAAATATCTCTGGGTTTTGGTCGCCACAAAATATAGCTGAAGCCCATAGTTATGGAGTAGAAGTTGGGTTAACTATTTCTAAAAAAGTTAATAATCACCAATTGACGTTTAGCTCAAATTACTCTTACACAGTTTCAGAAAATTTAGAAACAAATAAGCAATTAATTTATGTGCCTTTTCATAAAGCTAATGCCACATTAGCTTATAGCTTTAAAAGGTTTAGCGCACATTATCAGCAGCTATTTAATGGAGACGTCTTTACAACTTCCGATAATTTAAAAGGTCCATTTTATAGTTTACAATCTTATAATGTAGCCAACTTAGGCGTTAATTATAAAGTATTACAACATTTTAATCACGAATTAGAGTTGGGATTAAAAGTAAATAATCTATTTAATAAACTATATCAAAACGTAGCATTTAGACCAATGCCAAACAGAAATTTTAATATTCAATTACACTATAAATTTTAAATCAAATTATGAAAAAAATTATTTACTCAATTGTAGCTTTATCATTATTAGTCTTTTCTTGTTCTAATGATGACGATGCATTTACACAACCAGAACCATTAGGAGCTTATGAAAATGGGATTTTAGTAAGTGCAGAAGGTGGACCATCTTCAATTTCTTACATATCTAATGATTTTTCTGAAACAGAAAATCAAGTCTATTTTAATGTTAATAATGAAAACTTAGGCGTGTATTTACAATCTGTAGGTTTTAATGGAGATAAGGCTTATATCGTTGTTGATGCAGGAACAATAACAGTTGTTAATCGTTATACCTTTGAAAAATTAGGAACGATAGACACTGGTTTAACGTTACCACGATATATTGCTTTTGATGGTGATACTGCTTACGTGTCTGATTGGGCTGATCCAAATGATACTACAGATGATTACATTGCTGTAGTAGATTTGAATGCTAATACTGTAACATCTACCATAGCTGTAGCTGAAGGTCCAGAGCAAGTTTTAGTTAATTTGGATAAAGTATTTGTATCACATAAAGGAGGTTATAATACTAACAATTTGATAACAGTAATAAATACTGAGGATAGTACAACAGACACTATTACTGTACAATCTAAACCAGACGAGATGGTGATTAATAATCAAGGTAATTTGGTTGTGCTTTCTGGAGGTAACGAACCATGGACAGGTAACGAAACACCAGCAGCAATAACAAAAATAAATGTTACAGATAACTCAATTGTATCCTCTTTTGTTTTTGAAATAGGTCAACATCCAGGTTTAATGAGTTATAGTGATGGTAATACTTATTACATTTTAGATAATACAGTATATGGATTGTCAGATACAGATACTAGTTTACCAACAGCTTCATTATTTGACATTACTGCTACTAGTGCTTATGGAATGGCAGTAAAAAATAATTTGCTATATGTAACAGATGCAGGAAACTTTTCAGGAAATAGTACTTTAAAAGTATATGATTTGTCTTCAGGATCAGAAACCAATAGTTTTGACGTTGGTGTCATAGCTTCTAAGATTTATTTCAACTAAAAATAGTAATTAAACCACAAACCAACCAACAAATAAAAAGCCTCTAAATTATTTAGAGGCTTTTTTATGCGTTATAATTTAGATAATTGTTATGGTATTAAATCACAATACCACACACCATAAGTTTCGGCATCACTTTTACAGATATCATTATCATTGGTTTTAGGTGCTTTGTATTCGCGATATACTTTTTCTCCAATAGTAAACGGGATTGGGTTTTTAAAGATTGGCCCATCAAAACAAAAGGTATGGAATTCGCCATTTTCTCCGCAAGGATCAACACCTTCGGGTAGATTGTCAATAAAATGTTTATCTATAATAGTTCCAACAAAATCTTGGTCAAAGTATTTAGAATTAGCACAAACCACAATGGTTTTAAAACCAAGCGCTATAAACTCAGTAATAAGCTGTTTTGTATTGCGTTTCCATAACGGAAATATAGCTTTTATGTTTTGTGAGGCTAGTTGGTTTTCTCTGTATACTTTTAAGTCCTCTAAATAGATATCGCCAAATGCACTATGTGTAAATTTGTCATCCTTTAACGTGGTTACAGCCTTTAGCATAATGTCTTCATAAGTATCCATGCTTGGCATTTCAGGAAGCTCTATTAGACTGGATTTAATACCTAAAGCTTCGGTTTGTGCAATTAACAATGCTTTACGTAAACCATGCATAGTTACACGATTATAGTGTGTATTTACTGTGGTAATTAATTGTTCAACAGAATAATTTTCGTCTTGTTGTAAATAATATAAGGCTAAAGCCGAATCTTTACCTGAACTCCAGTTAAAATAAGTTTTATGTCCCAATAGTTTTTGCGTTTCTTTATTTAAATACGTTTAATCCTTCACTATTAATGTACATATTGTCTTTTGTAATTGTGTTAAGCTTAGAGTAATCTTCTATTTTTAAGTTATTTAACATAGGTTGGTTACTAAAACGTCCATTACCAGTTATATGCTGTATGGCTCTTGCTAGAAGTGGTTCGTCTTGTTGCCCTAAAATACCGTAGTTTGCTACGTTTTCTTCTAAAGTTAATGTTGGTATCAAACCAGTTTCGTATTCAAAAAAGCCATTAGCATTCTCACTTTTTCCAACTAGAGGCTGCATTGCCCAAGTATGATTTGGATTGATACCTGTGGTGCAATTATAATTACAACTTGGACTATCATATAAAGTGGTTGAAAACTCATTTTTACCAACAGTTACATCTCCAATATGTATGACGTCAAGGTAAGGTCTTAAGCAATTTATAACCAACTCGCTAGCAGAAGCAGAGCTACCTTGCGCTAAAATGTATACTTTATTTAAGTTTAAGGTATTAATAGATGTACCATCAGAGAGTTGATTGGTAAAGTATTTGTTAACCTGAGTATCACTAAGGGTTGCTTGTATTTTATTATTCCATTGTTGTTTTAAAAATAGTGCAGTTGTAGGTTCTCCAGCAATCATACTTCCTAAATTAATAGCACTATTAACGCTACCTCCAGGATTGTAACGTAAATCTAGGACCAAGTCTTGGACACCTTCGGCAATAAACTGGCCAAAAATGCTATTAAGCTGTTGATCATAACCACTTGTAAAACGATTATACATTAAATAGCCAACCTTAATACCATCTACTGTAAAGGTATTTGATATTAAAATTGGATTTTCTTCATATACTTGTTTTGTAAGTGTAACGGTTTCACCTGTTAGAACAAGATTGTCGGATGCATCTAATTCTGCAAGACCAATAGTATAAGTATCGCTTCCAAAAAATAGTAAGTTTCTGTAATTGTTTTCAGTTAATTGTGTTCCGTCTACGGTTAAAAAAAAGTCTCCACGTTGTAAGTTGTTTGTAGATGCGCTTGTATTTGGTAATATATATTGTACAACACCAAAAGCATTACTGCCACCATCAATTAAACCAACACCAAACTCCATTCCGTTGCTTTTAGATACACCATTTAAAGCGTTGTTTAAAGCAAAATAATCGTCTACAATCCAACTAAAACGGTCTTGATCAGATAATAAGCTATAAAACATTTGATCAGGCGTATCAAAACTATTTAAAAACTGAGTATAGTTTGCAGTGTCTAAAAATCGGTCATCTGCTAAGTCCGTAACTTGATCTTGCCAGTAATACCAAGTATTTAATCCAGACCAAATAAAATCTTTAATCTCTGTGTCAGAGATTGGGTTGTCGTCCATATCTTCATAACAACCTAAAATAATAAACGGAAGTAAAAGTACTAGGTGTTTTATATTAATAATTTTCATAGCGCTAAAGGTTCTTTTTCAATATAAAAGTACTTACTTTATTTTATATTGAAAATAAATTGTAACAATTATAATAGTTGTTCGTCGTAATAGAAACCAACCAACCAAAATGACGCAGTCAGAGTTTTTAAAATTAGTAATGCCTTTTAAAGATAAGGTCTTTCGTTTAGCAAAACGATTGCTAGTCTCTAGAGAGGAAGCAGAAGATGCCACTCAGGAGGTATTGTTAAAATTATGGCGAAACAAAGGTCAAATAGAAAATTATAAAAATGTAGAAGCATTTTCTATGACCATGACCAAAAACTTTTGTTTGGATAAATTAAAATCCAAGCAATCGCAAAATTTAAAAATAGTACATAGTAATTATCAAGACCACAATGTAGCACTACAAAAACAAATAGAATTAAATGATAGTTTACAATGGGTAGCAAAGATTATTGAAGATCTACCAGAACAACAAAAAATGGTAGTACAATTAAGAGATATTGAGCAATATGATTTTGACGAAATAGCAAAAATGTTAGATATGAATCCTACAGCAGTACGTGTAGCACTATCTAGAGCTAGAAAAATAATAAGAGAAAAATTAACAAGTACACATAATTATGGTGTTAAATAATATAGAAGACTTACTAGAAAAGTACGAGAATGGTCAAACCACTCTACAAGAAGAAGCACAGTTAAAAGACTATTTTAACCAAGAGACTGTCGCTCCGCATTTAGAGTATTATAAAGCAATTTTTGGGTATTATACGGTAAACCAACAGGAGACTTTTACTAAACACGTACCACTAAACACTAAAAAGAAAATTAATTTTAAGTGGTTAAGCGTTGCAGCAGTAGCAGTGTTAATGGTTGGTATTTATCTGACTAGACCAAAAGAAGAGGTAATTACAGAAGCTGATAGGATAGCCTATAATCAAGCTAAAGCTTATCTAGAGTTGGTCTCCAAAACCTTTAATAAAGGAACTGCACAAGTTAGTTATTTAGGTGAAATTAATAAGGCTGGCACACAAGTTGACTATTTAAAAGAAATGGAAAACCCAATAGGACGTATTTTAAAAATTAGAAACATAAAATAATATTAAAATTTAAAACCAAATACAATGAAAAAATATATAACAATTACAGTATTAGCCATATTATTAATGCCATTAACAGGTATGGCTCAGGATATTTTTGAAAAATATAGTGATGATGACAAAGTAAGTTATGTGTCCATCAAACCTAAAATGTTTCAGATGTTAGCAAAAATAGATATTAATACAAATGATGCTGAAGCTAAAGCTTATATGGATATGGTAAATAGTATTACCAGTTTTAAAACTATGGCAACAGGTGACAAAACTATAGCTAAGGACATCACTAAATGGGTTGCAACACGCAGCGCTGTTTTAGAAGAATTAATGGAGGTTAAGGACAATGGAGTGGTCATGAAGTTTTATGTAAAAGAAGGTAAAGACAGTGACCATGTAAGTGAGTTGTTAATGTTTATTAATGGATTAGAAGCAGCAATGAAAGATTCTGATATTGAAATTAATGGAGAAAAGCGTACTATCGAAACTGTAGTAATCTCTTTAACAGGTGATATTGATTTAAACCAAATTTCTAAATTAACTCAAAAAATGAATCTTCCAGGAGGAGAGGAGTTAAAAAAGAAAAGTAAAAAATAAACCCATGAAAAAAACCTTCCAAACCGTAATAACATTTATTGCTTTAAGTATTGTTCTAGTAAGTTGTAAAGACCAAAACTCTATACAAACCTATTTTGTAGATCATCAAGAGTTACCAGCTTTTATGTCCTATGACGTATCTGCAGATGTAATAGATTTTTCTAAAGCTAACTTAAATCCAGACGAGCAAAAAGCATATCAATCTGTAGATAAACTAGACATTTTAGCTTACCGAATTAAAGATAATAACCTAGAAAGCTATAAAACAGAGTTACAAAAAGCTAAAAAAGTTTTTAATAACGAAAAGTATGAAGAGTTAATGGAGTTTAAAGACAAAGGTGTTAATGTAAAAGTTAGTACATTAGGTAACGCAGATGCAATTGACGAGTTTTTAGTACTTGCAAGCTCCAATGATTTTGGATTTACTATCGTTAGAATTTTAGGTGATAACATGAAGCCTGAAGAGTTAATCAAGCTAAGCGACAAACTTAAAAACGCAGAAGTAGATCAAGCACAACTTAAAAGCTTAACTAACTTTTTTAAATAATAATTACATTACTTTTAATAAAAAAGGCTTATCCATTGGATAAGCCTTTTTTTATAATTTAAATCTAATTGACAGTAAAAAGTATCTCTCTAATAAAGTTTGTGTACTTAAAGTTGTAGAGTAGTCAGTAGAATTCAATTCTTCAAAAAACTTTTTGTTAAGCAAATTATTAAATCGTAGTTCATATTCTATTTTCTCATTTTTTTGAACATAATTAAAGATGGCATCCAAGAAGGTAAAACTGTTATTTCTAGTTTTTAAATTTGAATCAAAATATTTTGCTTCAATAATAAAATTAAATCTGTCATTAACAAATTTAGTCGAGAAGTTATTTTGAAAAGTTGAAAAATTCACTTGGTCTAAACCTTCTGTTGAAAATGAATTATTTTGAAATACAATCGAATTTTCAAAGTTTAGTTTATTATTAAAGCCAGTTCTAATGTCTAGTTTTAGCAATAAAGATTGACTTTTGTTATCTCTTATATCATTATTATTTATAGTGTTTTTATAATTATTGATTGTTAAAGTACTTTTTAAATCTATAGTAGATTTAATAAAATTAATATATTTTTCAGTTTCAATTCCAAATCGATAATTACTATTATCTAATTTTTCTAAATTAGTTATGTTTAGTGAAGTGTCTTCCTCGATAAATAACGTGTTTAGATAGTCATAATTTACTTTCGAATAGTTTAAATAAGAATTAAATTGAAATAAATTATAAAAATCATTTATTTTATATCCTATAGATACATTTTCACTTCTTATACGATTAAAATCAAAAGTGTTAGATAGTATGCTTCTATTTCCAATTTGAATAAGTCCAGAATACATTTTATCCAGTTCTGGTAATCTGTTGTTAATATTATAATTAATATAGATATTAGAGTGTTTAGTTAAACCCAAATAAGTCGTTAGTGATGGATTACTAATAATCTTTTTATTTTTTGTTAAGCTTGAATTGTTATTTATTTTTACATCAGAATAAAATAAGCTGTTTTCAAAAACAAATCTCCATTTGTTAATTTTAAATAGATAGTTAAAGTCAAAATATAAATTATTATCTCTAAATGTAACATCATTATTATTACTAAAATGGTTAAAGTTAACAATGTCATTATTAGATGTTAATAAGTTGTTTTCGTTTTTAATACCTAACGATAACGAATAATTTCCATTTTTTAGTTTAGATAAATATTTTGAAGATATATTAAAAGAGTTTTTAATAAATTTTGCGTCTTGATTTATGGAACCACTAGATGTTACGTCTATATTATTGAAGTCTAATTCTTGAGGAATGGTATTTTTTGATAGATTACCAACCAATTGAAAAGCACTATTATTATTTAATTTATTTGTGTACTCTATGTTTTGATTAATAAATAAATCTTCACTCTTTTTTATTTCCCTAAATACTGAATTATTATTTGTACTAAATGAATTTATATCTAAGGTAGTATAATCTATTTTACCTTTAACATTTAAAATAGAGTTTTGTTTAGGTCTATGTATTAACTCATAATCTAAAACATTTACTTTTGGTTTTTTATTTTGGTCATAAATATTTGTAATTGATAAATCAATATTATTAAAATTTGTTTTAGTTGTATTGTTTAGTTCTAAGTTATCGGTTAAATAATTTGCATTAATCCTTAATGATGTTTTGTTTGAAAATTTATTTAAAACATTAAAACTGCCAAATAAGTTGTTATTTGATCCAATATACTCTTCGGGTATAAGAATATTAAAATTGTTTGATGCTAAATAATTATTAGTTCTAAACCTAAGCTCATTAATTTTTGATAAGTCAAAATTATTCGAGATAAAATTATAAGGACTAACATTTTGATTAATGTTATTATAATTAAGTAATCCAAACCCTTTTATTTTTTTTGAAATAGAAAGAATGTTAGACATTAATCTATATTTATTTTCAATACCTAAGCCAATATTAATATCTCCAGAGACATCCGTTTTACCTCTTTTAAGTGTTAAATTTAATGCTACATCCTCTGTGTTTTTAATACCTTTTAATAATGGGTTTTTTTGGTAATCTTCAATAGCTTCAATTTCCTCAATAATTTCCGGATCAATGTTTCTTGTACCTATTGTATAATTATCATCAAATAAATTATCATTATCTAAAAGTACACGTATTACACGTTTGCCTTTAAAAGTTATAGACCCGTTTTTTGCAATATTTATTCCTGGTAGTTTTCTTAATAAATCTTCAACGTCTCTTTCTGTTCCATCTTTAAAATTATTTGGTCTAAAGACTGTAGTGTCGTTTTTTATTAAAATTGGTTTTTTACTTTTAACAATGACTTCTTCTAAAGTAGATATGGTTTCTTCTAGCTCAAAATCTACAATATATGATTTTTTAGAAATTTTCTCTTTTTGAAGTTTTTTTAAAGAAGATTTATGACTTAATATTGATGTTTCTATTATTATTTCATCATATTCGGAAGGAAACTCGATTAAATAAGTCCCATTTTCATTACAAGTTGTATATGATAAAATAGTATTTTCATTATTCTTTATCAAAATATTTACAAAAGGTAATTTCTCATTGGATTGATTGTCTATAATAATGCCAGAGATAAAATGTTGTGAGAATAAATTATCACTATTTAAAAATAAGAAAACCATAATAAATATGGCTTTAAAGGTTGTTTTTATAGTGTTCAAAATCAATCTTTGATATATGGAGCGGTTTCTAATATTATCGTTTCAATTTTCTTTTTTGGTAGTGATCTTGTAGTACCATTTTCTCCTCGATAATTTTTTAATTCATAATATTTTTTTTCATATTCTTTTATGTAGGATTCCCAAGTTATGGGTTTTAAAACAATTTCGTCAAATGGGTTGCTAATAGTTTCATTTGTTTTTTTTATAACAATCTGGTTTGCATTCATTTTAAAAACTTTATCTGTAGATTCTACAGATAAAATAACTCCAGGTAATCCATAAAATTTCCATGGTCCTGTTGGATATGGTATTTCTAAAGTGAAATATGCAATATATTCTCTTCCTCTAAAATGGGTTTTCGCTTTCTGACACTTGTAACCTAATATTTCTCTTTTTGAAGTATCAATTTTCCAATCAAAAATATTCATAGTGTCTTTTACGTAAAATGGTTTCATTGAAACTCTTTCAATACTGCTTATTTTTTTTTCTATAAAATTTTTAAAAATATGAGGATTTTTTTTTGCCTTTATCGCATAAACAGAGCCACCTTCTTTACCTGCTTTTTCTTCCTCAAAGTTTAAGTTTCCAACAAAGTCCATTTCGTAATTTGATACAGTATCGTTAAAAGTTAATCTAGCATCAACAATTGTTGCTGAGGGTAATTCTTTCATATGAATATGATGCGTATAATCAATTATGATAATATTTTCTTGTGAAAAAGATACTTGTAAAAAAAAGAAAAGTAAAATTAAAAGTTTTTTTTTCATAGTGCGATTTTTAAACTCAAGGTTTAATATTTTAAACCTTGAGTAAGTGATTTATTAAGGGTAAGTACCACCTTGTTGTTCGATATAAAGTACTGCTGCCATAGTAGCAAACAAACATGCTGTTTCAGGAGTAGTCCCATAGCCATAAACTGTTTCAACAACTTCTCCATTATAAGTTATTTCTGCTCTACATCTATAACCTTTGTTGTCATGATAATTGTGTACTACAAAATTAAAGTCAGATGTTTTAGAGTTTAAAGTGTCAATAGTTGCATTTTGTTTTTCTATCACTTCTGCTTTAGAAAAAGAAAATAGTCCCAAACTAAGGACAAATAAAAAAAGAAATTTTTTCATAACGGTTTAAATTTTTGTTAAAAAAATTGCTTGTTTATATTTATGTCAAAATATCATTAATAAATTTTTATTTATATAATATCTTTTTTAAAAATTTAATAATCATTAGTATTGGTGAGAATATAAAAAAGAAAAACTAACGCAGACATAGATCAAGCACAACTTAAAAGCTTAACTAGCTTTTTTAAATAATAATTACATTATTTTTAATAAAAAAGGCTTATCCATTGGATAAGCCTTTTTTTATATTATAACAATAAACGTGTTGTTATTACTTTTTAATTTTTGTTTCAAAAAAGTCATCGTCTCCATTACTGGATTTTTTAACTAGCACAAGGTTTAAAATAACGGTTAAATAAACAATAACAATCAACCCAACGTAAATCGGATTACTTAATAAGTCTGTAATACCTCCAATAAATAAAAGTAAAACGGTTACAGTGCAAAGTATTAAAGATGTCTTGTCATTAAACATGTTATATTCCTGTATAATTACTTGGTGATATGGCTTTTAATTCTGTTTTAATAGCTTCACTCACGTCTAAGGTATCAATAAAATTTGAAATAGAGGTTTTATTAATCGCTTCATTAGTTCTAGTTAATCCTTTTAAAGCCTCATAAGGATTAGGATAACCTTCACGTCTTAAAATAGTTTGTATAGCTTCTGCAACGACAGCCCAATTGTTTTCTAAGTCAGCTTCAAATTTAGCTTGGTTTAATAATAATTTACCTAAACCTTTAAGTGTTGATCCAAAACCAATTAAAGTATGACCAAAAGGGACACCAACATTACGTAAAACAGTACTATCAGTTAAGTCACGTTGTAATCTTGAAATAGGTAATTTTGCAGATAAATGTTCAAAAATAGCGTTAGCTATTCCTAAGTTACCTTCACTGTTTTCAAAATCTATTGGGTTTACTTTATGTGGCATAGCACTACTACCAACTTCTCCAGCTTTAATTTTTTGTTTAAAGTAGTCCATAGATACATAGGTCCAAATATCTCTATCTAAATCTATAATAATGGTATTAATACGTTTTAAACAATCAAACAACGCAGCCATATGGTCATAATGCTCGATTTGTGTAGTTGGAAACGAGTGGTATAAACCTAGTTTTTCTTGTACAAATGTACCTCCAAAAGTTTTCCAATCTATACTAGGATAAGCCACTTTATGTGCATTAAAATTTCCGGTTGCACCACCAAATTTGGCAGCACTTGGGATATCATTTAATAAGTTAAATTGCTCTTCTAAACGTACAGCAAATACTTCAATTTCTTTACCTAAACGGGTTGGAGACGCTGGCTGACCATGTGTTCTAGCTAGCATTGGTATATCTTTCCAATCTTTAGCAAGACGCTTTAATTCTTTTAAAACATTTAAGTATTCTGGTACGTAAGCCTCATTCATAGCATCCTTAATACTTAATGGGATTGCTGTGTTGTTAATGTCCTGAGACGTTAATCCAAAGTGTATAAACTCTTTAAATTCGCTTAAACCTAAAGCATCAAATTGTTCTTTTATAAAATACTCAACCGCTTTAACATCATGGTTGGTAACCTTTTCAATATCTTTTATAGCCTGAGCATTTTCAGTAGTAAACGATTTGTAAATGTCACGCAATGCTTCAAATTTACTAGAATCTACACCTTTAAGTTGTGGTAGTGGAACTTCGCATAAAGCAATAAAGTATTCAATTTCTACTAAAACACGGTATTTAATTAGTGCTTCTTCAGAGAAAAAATCTTGTAGTTTTTCAATTTTATTTCGGTAACGACCATCAATTGGAGAGATCGCATTAAGTTGATTTAAAGACATAAAAATAGTTGTTTTTTAACAAGCTATAAATATAGTTTTTTTAACGGGAAGACTAAAGGATTACGCTTTAAGAATTAATTAAAATAACAATTTTTATTTTTTAGTTTTATGTAAAATTTGCTTTGCTCTGGCTTTAAAAGCAGCACTTTGAGAAGCAAAATCACGTTCCAAAATGGTTGTTAATTCTGGATGGACCCAATCATAGTCCTTACCAAACAAAAATAAAGTATTCATGCTATACGCTTTTGCAGCAACTTTAGCATCTGTAATTAACCAATCAAAACAAGCTTCAATAATTTTTTCCCGATGTCTCGGAAGTAAGGCATCTTTTAATTTAGAAGGCGTTTTACCATAGTAGGCAATAGCAATATATTCGCAAATTTTTGCAACAGGTCTTTCTGCCGAATCTATATGCACACGACCCATGTTTTCTGTAAATGTATCCAGATAAGGGATTAAAGCTTCTAGGTTTTCTTTACACATAAACTCTAAAACCCAAGCAGCACGTGGAGATATTTTGTCGTCAACCATAAACATAATATCTAAAATCTTAGGTATTAAATTAGTGTTAGCTAACAGCAGGTGTGCATAATACAAACGTTTTTCACGAGAATGATTAACATAATTTAATTCTTGATATAAAGCGTCAGTCGTCAAAGATTTATTATTTTTAAAGTCTAAAAATAACTAAAATGAAATTACTTAAAAAGATTGGACTAGTTTTATTACTGGTTTTTATAGTTGCACAATTTTTTTCGCCTGAGAAAAACCAAGGTAATACTGAAGATTTAACCGCTTTTTTAAACGAAACAAAACCTTCTCCAGAAGTTAAAACCATTCTTGAAACCACATGTTTTGATTGTCATAGCAGTAATACTAAATATCCATGGTATGATAAAATTACACCAATAAATTTTTGGTTGAATGAACACATTGAAGACGGTAAAAAACATTTAGATTTTTCTAAATGGTCAGATTACTCTATAAAACGTAAAGACCATAAATTTGAAGAACTTGCAGAAGAAGTTGAAGAAAAGAAAATGCCTTTACCAAGTTATACTTGGACGCATGGAGACGCTAAATTATCCGATTCGCAAATAAAAGCAGTAGTGGATTGGGTAAATCAAGTTAGGATGGGCTATGCATTAGCACCAAAAGCAGAATAAATTTTAATATCTAAAATATCCCTCAATTGGCACCTAAAGTTTTAATAATTGGATTTGTTTGGCCAGAACCTAAAAGTTCTGCAGCAGGAAGTAGGATGATGCAATTGATTGAAGTATTTCAATCAGCTAATTATGACATTACTTTTGCTAGTGCTTGTGCTAAATCGGATAATGCATTTGATTTATCAAGTATTGGTGTTACCATAAAAAACATTGTATTAAACGATGCTAGTTTTGATACATTTATAAAAGACCTAAATCCATCCATAGTTATTTTTGATAGATTTATGGTGGAGGAGCAGTTTGGTTGGCGTGTGGCAGAACAATGTCCTGATGCCTTACGTATCTTAGATACCGAAGATTTACATTGTTTGCGTAAAGGACGTGAGCAAGCGTTTAAAGATCAAGCTATTTTTGATAAAAATTACTTGCAAAATGATACTGCTAAACGCGAAATTGCAAGTATTTTACGTTGCGATTTATCATTTATTATATCACAAGTTGAGGTAGAGATATTAGTAAATCAATTTAAAATAGATGAGCATCTATTATATTATTTACCATTTTTATTAGATCCTGTATCGCCAGAAGCCCAAAGAAATAGCCCTAAATTTAAAGACAGAAACCATTTTATTACCATTGGTAATTTTATGCATAAACCTAATGTTGATGCAGTCATGTTTTTAAAATCTAATATTTGGCCTCTTATTAAAAAGGAATTACCTAAAGCCGAAATGCATGTGTATGGATCCTACGTGTCAGAAAAAGCAATGCAATTACATAATCCAAAAGAAGGATTTTTAATAAAAGGTTTTACGGACAATGTTAATCAGGTTATGCAAGACGCTAAAGTCTGTTTAGCACCTTTACGTTTTGGTGCAGGACTTAAGGGTAAATTAATAGATGCGATGTTAAATGGTACACCATGTGTTACCACAACTATTGGAGCAGAAGGTATGTACGGAACCTTAAAAGATACTAATGCTTTTATTGCTGATGAACCTGAGAATTTTGCCAAACAAGCAGTAGAGTTGTATTCTAATAAAATTTATTGGAATGGGAAGCAAAAAAATGGATTTATGATTATTAATACATTGTATGATAAAGCTATTTATACCAAGGATGTTTTATATAAAATAGAATTGCTTAAAGCAGGATTAAAAGTGCATAGGCAGCAACATTTTTATGGGCAAATGCTAATGCATCATACCATGCAAAGTACTAAGTTTATGAGCAAATGGATTGAAGAAAAAAATAAACCTAAGGACTAAAGACTAAAGAGTTAAAAATTAGTAGTTATATAATATTAAATAAAAAAGAGCTAAAATTTAAAATTTTAGCTCTTTTTTTATGTGTATTAAGTATTAGCAATTAAGCTGTAACTTCACTCTTTTTAATTTTTCTGTAAGGAAAAGAATTAAAAATACTACGTTTAGCAAAACGTGTTTGCTTGTCGCTTTGAGAAAACTTAATGTATAACGCTTTATTTACACCAAAGTACTCATAAGTATCTCCATTTAAAAAAGTAACTTCTAATAACAATCCTTTATGCTTCCAATCCATAATAGGACTAGTAACCGTTACTGCATATTCTTCTTTGTTAGCCTCAATAGTTTCTGGAGAGATACTAACTAAAAAGTGGTATCCATCAATAACCTTACGACTCATTAATTCTGCTTCTTGCGCTTTTTCATCACCTGCTTGAAACTTATCAGGATGCCATTCTTTAACCAAATTACGGTAAGACGATTTTAACGTTTTTAAAGATAAATCTTGATCTACGTTAAATAGTTTTTTGTACTCATTAATACGCTTCATAACAGATGCTTTTTTTAAATAAGGCGCGAAAGTACTATTTTGTTTTGAATTGAGTGCTAGAAAGTTATAATAAATTAACGTATTTGTAATTTATAGTCTCTAAAACAGCTAATTAGTCTTAAAAGTTAGTTTTTGCTCTCTCTTTTTTTAATATCTCTCCTGGTAAGTATCATGGCTATAATTAGAAGAAGATTAGATACGATTCCGCTAAATGGTCCATTTTTAATATTATTAAAATCTAAATCATAAATATTAATAATTAATAATACAGTAGCAGCTATAATAATAAAATTTGTAAAATGGAAGCGTGTCATTTGTGGGAGGTTTCTTTTTTAAATTTAATAAAAATTAAATGTCAGCAAATAACTTTTTAAAACGTTTAGGTAATTGGTCCTTTAAATATAAGCTTTCATTTGTAAAAGGATGGATAAATTGTAAAGAATAAGCATGTAGATATAGACCTTTTCCGTTTAATATTAAATTTTCAAAGCCATAATCTTTGTCACCTAAAATAGGGTTGCCTATACTAAAAAGATGTTTGCGTAATTGATGTCTTCTTCCAGTAAAAGGCTCTAATTGGACTAAATTTAATTTTCCAAAACGTTTAGAATCTATCGTTTGATGTACCTTATATTTTGATTTTGAAGTTTTACCATCTACAGTAGTGGTAATAAAACCTTCGTGTTCCATAGTACCTATAGTTACTGCGTAATACGTTTTTTTTATCGCTCTGTTTTTAAACAAAGTATTTAAGGCACGTATGCTACTACTAGTTTTACCAACTAGTAAAATACCAGTGGTTGGGAAGTCTAATCTATGCACAGGCTGTGGTTTTGCAACGTCGCTAAGTGTACTTCTAGTTATATTTTGTGTTAGTGCATTGGCTATAGTTTTAAAGCTATTACCATTAACCAAAATACCTGCTGGTTTGTGTATAGCAGCTAGATAATCATCTTCAAATAAAACCTCTAATTTAAACGTTAGACTTTTTCTTGGAGGTGCATCTTGTGTTATTGTTAAGCAAATAGTTTCACCTCCATTAATATAAGTTGCAGACGTTGCAATGTTACCATTTACAGTTATGTATTGCTTTTTTAAAACTTTTTTTAAAGCAGATTTTGTTAATGCAGCTTCAAAAATACCAACACCATAATCTTGAAGTCTTATTGGTACATGTTGTTTAGGTACAATATGGGTTTGAGATAAATTGATAGTTGTCTAAATTATAAAAGGGTTAGAATATTATCGAAGGTACTTACAATAACAGACAAAATCAAATATTAAATAGAAGTAAATCCACACTTTTTATTACTTTCGCAACTTTAAAAAACAGACTATGATTTCTATAGATAATTTAGCAGTAGAGTTTAGCGGAACCGCCTTGTTTAGTGATGTGTCTTTTGTAATTAATCCAACAGACAAAATCGCTTTAATGGGTAAAAATGGTGCAGGTAAGTCAACCATGATGAAGATTGTTGCAGGCGAACAAAAGCCTACAAGAGGTCATGTAAGAGCACCTAAAGACGCTGTTATTGCTTATTTACCGCAACATTTATTGACAGAGGATGATTGTACTGTTTTTCAAGAAGCAGCAAAAGCGTTTAAGCACGTTTATGCTATGCGTGACGAAATGGAAGCGCTTAATAAAGCTTTAGAAACTAGAACAGATTATGAAAGTGATGAGTACATGGCTATCATTGAAAAAGTATCAGATTTAGGCGAAAAATATTATGCTTTAGAGGATGTTAATTACGATGCCGAAGTGGAAAAAGCACTTAAAGGCTTAGGTTTTAAACAAGAAGATTTTGCGCGTTTAACTAACGAGTTTTCTGGTGGTTGGCGTATGCGTATTGAGCTAGCTAAAATTTTATTACAAAAGCCAGATTTAATTTTATTAGATGAGCCAACAAACCATATTGATATAGAATCTGTTATTTGGTTAGAAGACTTTTTAGTTAATAAAGCTAATGCAGTAATGGTAATATCGCATGACAGAGCTTTTATTGATAATATAACTAATCGTACTATTGAGGTAACAATGGGTCGTATTTACGACTATAAGGCTAATTATAGTCATTATTTACAGTTAAGAGAAGATAGACGTAGTCATCAAATTAAAGCCTATCAAGAGCAACAAAAATTTATTGCAGACAATATGGCTTTTATTGAGCGTTTTAAAGGGACTTACTCTAAAACAAACCAAGTCACATCACGAGAGCGTATGCTTGAAAAGCTACAAATTATAGAGATTGATGAAGTTGATAACTCAGCTTTAAAACTTAGCTTTCCGCCAGCACCAAGATCAGGAGATTATCCAGTATCTGTACAAAATTTGACAAAAAAATATGACGATGTCGTTGTGTTTAGTGACGCTAATATGTCTATTAAAAGAGGCGAAAAAGTTAGTTTTGTTGGACGTAATGGAGAAGGTAAATCTACTATGATTAAAGCTATTTTGGGTCAAATTGATTATGATGGAGCGTGTAGTCTTGGACACAACGTGCAAGTCGGTTATTTTGCACAAAACCAAGCAGCTTTGTTAGATAATGATTTAACGGTTTTTCAAACTGTAGATGAGGTTGCTAAAGGTGACGCTAGGACTGGAATTAAAAATATTTTAGGTCGTTTTATGTTTAAAGGCGATGATATTGATAAAAAAGTAGGTGTGCTATCTGGAGGAGAAAAAACAAGATTAGCAATGGTTAAGTTATTATTAGAACCTGTTAATTTATTAATACTAGATGAGCCAACAAACCACTTAGATTTAAAATCTAAAGATGTTTTAAAAGAAGCATTAAAATCTTTTGATGGTACATTAGTTTTGGTGTCTCACGACAGAGATTTTTTACAAGGTTTATCAGAAAAAGTTTTCGAATTTAAAGACCAGCGTGTTATTGAGCATTTTGAAACTATTGATGCCTTTTTAGAACGAAACCGTATTAAAAGTATTGCAGATATTAATTTAATGAAATAGCTATTTTAGCTTATAGTTTTTAATAGAAAAGACTTCTTTTATAGTTAGAGCATTTAAAGGAAACTCTAAAAATACGTGCAAAAAACTTAAAAAGAATAAAGCAACTAATCCAGTTTTATAGTCATATAAGTATAATGCAACAGAAGCTATCCATATACCTAATATTAAAAACCCTTTTTTAACAGAAATAGCTTTTTGCCAACCTATTATTGATGTTTTTGAAAACCAATTTAAATAATGGTAGGTATACGCAAAACCTATAAATATTTGGATCTTTAAACCTACTTCAGATAGTGCATAAAATTTTCCGTTTTCAAATAGATTTAAAAAGCCAGCTATAGTACTGTTTACTCCCATCATGTTACTATCTACATAAGTGTCAATAGCACTTTGTGACAAATTATAACCTTTGGCATTTATCGGAATTTGCCAAATAATAATAGGAACGCACAATAATATAAAAGCCAATATAAATCCATACTTGCTTTTAGCTTTTAAAGCTCCAAAAATTATAAATAAAAAAGTAAACAGATACACATGTATAAGCGTTGGTAAAAATAGCCCAACAAATAACAAGTATTTTGGCACATACAATGTTAAAGTAAAGGCTATTACTATAGCAATAAATAATATGAGTATTAGATGTTTAACCTTGCTAACAAATATTAATCCTACAGCAAGAAAAAATCCTATTAACAGTAAAGCGTTTGTGTTTTGGTTTATTAATTTTAAAAGATCATTAAAGCTATTATTTAAGCCTAAATCTAAAAATTTGTAAACAGGATATATAGCCAGTATTATGGCAAAAACAGTAAAAAAATACGTCCACTTTATATTTTTCTGTACAAAGTAATTACGTTCTTTTAACCAATTAATTTCGGTTAAATAGTGTAATGGTCCTAAAATAGCATAAGAGAACAAAAACAATTCAAAAGGAATTTTTATTGCAATCAATAATGATATGGTAATAAGTCCAATATTAAGAAGGTCTATCTTCTTAGTATTCATATTTATGTAGTGGTTGGTTAATAGCGATTATTGATTAAATATATAACACCTTAACCATAATAACTAATTTGATTAAATATATTTAACCTGTTGGTTTTCAAATTGTTTGATTGTTTTTTATAAGCCTATGGTGGATTCTATTTGTTCTACCGTTCGTTTTAAAAAATTTGGAGGCGTAAACCTATAACCAAAATAAAGACTAGCATAACTTTTATCGTTAACCATACTTTGTGTCAGATCCTTATTAATAGCATTGGAGTCAAAATTAAAACTAGCTCCTGCACTTATCGTTTCAGAAGTATATCCAAATTGTAATGTTAAATCTAATGCTCGCGATATAAAAGTGTCTTTATTTATAGCAGTGTTTAGTTTTTCGGTAGTAAACCTAACACCTACAGCTGGAGCGATAGATGAGGATATAAACCAATGATCCTTGAAGGCCCAAGTATAATAGTAAGCAGGAGCAAAGGAAAGGTCAAAACTATTTTCTGCGACTTTTTGATAATCAATAATATTACTTAATCTATTAAAACCGTATTTTAAAGTTGGGACAAAACTACCAGCTGTTTCTCGTTGCCATTCATTTAGATGTGTTAAATGTTTCAACGAAAAATTATCATTTAAAACATAAGAGGTTGTACCAAGCCAACTTGTTGTTTTTAAATCAGGAAATTGAGCCAACAACTGCGCATTGTTTTCTTGATAAAAACCTTTTACTTTTCTATACTCAAAACTTTGTATCCACTGTTTAATAAAGATATTTAATTGCGAATTCAAAAATTTTGATTTAAAATCAGAAGATCTGCTGCTTGGCGAAAATCCGATTTTTAATCCTAAAAATTTATAGTTAGCACCAACTTCTAACCGATAGGTATTGTTAGCATTAACAAGAATAGATTGGTTGTTGTTTTGTATTGAAAAGGATTCGTTTTGCGTGTTAATATTTGATTTTAGTAATAGATTTTCTCTAAATGAAAGTACTGTGTTTTGACCAACTACAATTGTACATAAAAACAAAATTAATACTACAAGCCAATATCTCATAATTATAAAACAGAGATAAATGTGTCAATACCCTTAGTAGCAGTTTCTGCAATGACAGTTAAGTTTTTTGTGCTAGAAATTGAAGGGTCAGGATCTATAAAAAAAGTAGGTGTATTTTCTGGGACATAATGCATTAAACTGGCAGCAGGATATACTTGTAAAGAGGTACCAATGATTAGCAGCTTATCTGCAGTAGCGCAAACCTCTACAGCTTTGTCTATTAAAGGTACAGCTTCTCCAAACCATACAATATGTGGTCGTAATTGATGACCATTACTGTCTAAATCACCAAGGTTTAAATCTTTTTTCCAATCTAAAATGTTAGTTTCGGTTTTAGTACTTCGCACTTTTAATAATTCGCCATGTAAATGGATAACATTTGTACTTCCAGCACGTTCATGTAAGTCGTCAATATTTTGAGTAATTATAGTAATTTTAAAATGTTTTTCTAAGTTAGCCAACTCTAAATGTGCTTTATTAGGTTTTACTTGTAATAGTTGACGTCTACGTTGGTTGTAAAATTCTAGGACTAATGCTGGATTATTAGCAAAGCCTTCTGGAGAGGCTACTTGCATAACGTCATGACCTTCCCAAAGCCCATCTGCACCTCTAAACGTTTTAATTCCGCTTTCAGCACTAATACCTGCACCTGTAAGTACTACTAGATGTTTCATTTTTTTTACTACATTTGAATTTCGATTATAAACTTAAGATTAATTCCCTTTAATATCTTAAAGCTTAGTAAAAAATTTAAGTTATTCATTTTAAAAAATTAATCCATGAAAACCCTCAAGTATCTTTTTCTTTGTATTTCTATTACATTATTTACCAATTGTTCTGATGATGATGCTTCAGAACAAATAACATCTATAGCTTCAGAAATTTTTAATATCGAAGCATTTGGTGATTCTAATATCTTTGGAACAATAGAATATTTTAAAAATTCCAACAGTACAATAACTATCGAAGTTAATTTGGTTGGAACCGAAACTAATCAGTTTTATCCTGCCAAAATCGCTTTTGACACAGCAGCAGATTATGATGGTGCAAATAGCCAAGTAGCAATAAATCTAGTTCCTATTGATGGTAATTCTGGAAAAAGCAGAACCACCTTTTCTACACTAGAAGATGGTACCACGATATCTTATGAAGCCTTATTAGACTTTGATGGAAATATTGTGATCAATCAAAGCGAAACAAGCAACGTTATTGTAACACAGTCAGATATTGGTCAAAATATATTAACAACAAATACTTTTAGTTATCCTTTAAGCGAAGTTGATGTGAGTGATATTTCTGGAACCATAACCTTTACTGAACGCGTTAATGGAGAAGCTCTTGCTGAAATATCTTTAATAGGAAGTCCTGAAGGAGGTGTACATCCAGCACATATCCATTCAGGAAGTGTAGCAACAGCACCAGGAGCTATTGCTTTTACATTTAATCCTGTAGTTTCTAGAATTAGTAAAACTAATGTGGCACAATTAGATAACGGTACACCATTTGGGTTTGACGATGTTTTTACTGTCAATGGATACGTTAATGTGCACTTAAGCGCAACTAATTTAGGGGTTATACTAGCACAAGGTAACATAGGAGCCAATTAATTATAATATTAAACTATTTAAAAACCTGATGCTAATACCATCAGGTTTTTTATTTTTATACCATGATAGACTTACAATTATTACAACATCTAGAGACCTATTTAACAGACCATAGATTAGCACGTTTTAAACAAGTTTTAAATCAACGTACAAAACATTTTACTGTCGCAACAGAGGATGTTTACCAATTACACAATACTAGTGCTGTCATGCGTACTTGTGATGTTTTTGGCTTACAAGAATTAAATATTGTAGAAGAAACTAATAGTAAAAGTATTGATGGTGAAATAGCCATGGGAGCGCAAAAATGGGTAGACTTAAACCGTTTTGATACTGTAACAGATTGTATTAAAAACTTAAAACAAAAAGGGTATCAAATTGTAGCAACAACACCACATACAGATGATTGTGATTTGTATGATTTTGATGTCACTAAAAAAGCGTGTTTTTTCTTTGGAAGAGAAACTGAAGGCTTATCTGATGCTGTTTTAAATCAAGCAGATAGCTTTTTAAAAATACCAATGGTTGGTTTTACTGAAAGTTTAAACATATCTGTTAGTGCTGCAATTATTTTACAACATGCAACATCTAAATTAAAAAAAACAGATATTAATTGGCAATTAACTGAAGATGAAAAGTTAGAAAAAAGACTAGATTGGTGTAAAAAAACAATTAAGAGTTATGACGACATAGTTGCGCGATTTTACAGCGACAAATCGTGATTGACTTTGATTTAGTATATAAAAAAAGCTCAAATTAATTTAATTTGAACTTTTTTGTATTTCTTGTATAATAGTTTAATTATAGTCTTTTTTTACGACCACGATTTAAAACCTTATATTCTTCATAACACTCACTAATAGCATCTAATATTTGTAAGTCATTAGCTGTTGTTACAAACTCTTCAGAGTAGTTACATTGGCTAACAATTTCGTCTAAATCAATTTTATTAACACCAAGTAATGCTATCAACATTTCTCTGTCAAAGCGTGTAGCTAACGTGTTGCGTATATTATCATCCTCTTTCATTTTTTTTAGCTTTCTAAGCTCTTTCCCTTTATTACTAAAGGTGTTGTATAAAAAGTCAAGCGGATTAAATATTGATCCTAAAACCTTAGTTACAGCACTAGGTTGCTTTTTTCCGGCTTCATAACCATTAGAAAGACCCGAAATACTATATCTATAATTTGTGTTTATATTTACTTGCTTAATGTCTACTTCTAAATAACCTGTTAACTTTAATCCAGTAACAACAACTTCTTCTAGAGCTAAAGCTAACTCTGTTAGTGTAATAGTAGATTTTTCGATTTGATCAACCCAGTCATTGGTTACTTTAACTTTAATGGATTTAAAACCTAAATAGGATAGGTGAAGGGTGTCATTTGCTTGTGCACGCAATTCAAATTCACCTTTATCATTTGTAGCTGTACCTATAACTTGATTTAGATTAACAATGTTTACGTTTTCTAAGGGTTGTCTTGAAGTGGCATCAATAATGATACCTTTGACAGTAGATTCTGCTTTTACAGCAGTAGAGTCAATACTTTTTTTGATAGAAGTTACTGCTTTTGTGTTTTCTTTTTTAGTTTGTGAAAAACCAAAAGTTGTGCTTAAACCAACTAGTAAAATAAATAAGTAGTACTTCATGTATGAAATTTCAGTTATAAAAATAACAAAGAAAACGCTATAAATAGCGTCTTCTTTTATTTTTGACTAAATATTAACAAAAAGGTTTAATTTTAAGTTAACTAGTAGGTTGTATTAATCTTTACGTCTAGAGCGTGTAGGTCTAGAGTGCGAGGTTTTAAACTCTGATTTATCTCTGTTAGAACGACTAGATCTCTCAGAACTACTATCGCTACTTCTGCGTCTGTCACTTCTGTTACCAGAACTGTCATCGCTTCTTCTAGACGATCGTCTTTCTCCTCTTGGTTTATCGTCACGACGTCTTCCGCCACCACTTCCACCATCGCGACGTCTTCCGCCACCTCCACGGTTTCTATCACGACCACCACGACTTCCGCCTCTGTCTTCTGTAACTTCTACATTAACATAACGTCCGTTGTCCTTGTAGTCTGTAAAGAATGCTAAGACTTTTTCTTGGTGTTCTTTTTCAGTATTAAAGAAAGAGAATGTTTCTTTAACATCAACTTTAAATACATCATCACGACCTAGATCTAAAACTTCTTTTAAGAAATCTTTTAATTTCATCCAGTCATAACCATCTTTTTCTCCAACGTTAATAAAGTAACGTGCAGCACTTCCAGAAGATTGTGATCTTCCTTCACGACCACCATCACGTCCAGAGTCTCCAGCTGTAACGTTTAGGTTTTTAGATTTTTGATAGTAATTAAAGAAACGTGTAAACTCTACAGAAAAGAATTTTTTAATTAACTCTTCTTTAGACGTATCAGCAAACAACGTGTTGATGTCCTCTAAATACTTGTCAATTTCGTGATTAATTTCTGTGTTATGTATTTTGTTTGCTAAAGACATTAATTGTACTTCGCAAATTTCCATTCCGTTAGGAATTTCTTTTAATTCAAATTTTTGATTGATAATACGTTCGATACTTTTTAAACGACGTACTTCACTTTTTGAAACAATTACCATTGATACACCAGTTTTACCTGCACGACCTGTACGACCAGAACGGTGTGTGTAAGTTTCTATTTCGTCACTTAATTGGTAGTTAATTACGTGTGTAATATCATCTACATCAATACCACGTGCAGCAACGTCTGTTGCAACAAGCATTTGGATTTGACGAGATCTAAATTGTTTCATGACAATGTCACGTTGGTTTTGTGATAAATCACCATGTAATGCTCCTGCACTATAACCATCTTCGATTAAGTTTTCTGCTACTTTTTGAGTATCACGTTTTGTTCTACAAAATATAACTGAAAAAATATCTGGATTAGCATCTGCTAAACGTTTTAAAGCTTGGTAGCGATCACGTGCATTTACTAAATAGTATTCGTGCGATACGTTATCTGTACTTTGGTTTTTATGACCAACAGTAATTTCTTGTGGGCTGTTCATAAAATCTCTTGCAATACTTGCCACTTCTTTTGGCATAGTTGCAGAGAATAACCACGTGTTTTTGTCTTCAGGAGTACCAGCTAGAATATCTGTAATATCTTCTTTAAAACCCATGTTTAGCATCTCATCTGCTTCGTCTAAAACAGAATATTGAATTTTAGTAATATCTACTAAACGACGGTTGATCATATCTTTCATACGACCAGGAGTTGCTACAATAATTTGTGCACCTCTTTTTACTTCTCTTGCTTGATCAGTAATGCTTGATCCTCCATAAATAGCAACAACGTTTAACCCTTTAAGGTGTTTTCCGTAGGCTTTCATCTCGTTAGCAATTTGTAAACATAGCTCACGAGTTGGAGATAATATCAACCCTTGTGTAGTACGACTGCTTACATCAATTTTTTGTAACATTGGAAAACCAAATGCTGCAGTTTTACCAGTTCCAGTTTGCGCTAACGCTACTAAATCTGTTTCTTGGTTTAATAAAATTGGGATTGCTTTTTCTTGTACTTCAGATGGTGTTTCAAAACCTAAATCTGCAATACCTTTTAATAGATCTTCGTTTAGACCTAAATCTTGGAATGTGCTCATTCTTTTATAGTATGTATTTCAATGTCAATCTGTTTGGTGTTACAAATAGAAGCGCATTGAATATACTTAACCTAAACTTCTAATAACACATCCTCTCTCTGAGGAATAAAATAACCCTCTTGGGTTTTTCAAGGTGCAAAGGTACGTTTTT
This sequence comes from Olleya sp. AS48, assembly GCF_038900355.1. Taxonomy (NCBI): domain Bacteria; kingdom Pseudomonadati; phylum Bacteroidota; class Flavobacteriia; order Flavobacteriales; family Flavobacteriaceae; genus Olleya; species Olleya sp. AS48. Next base: position 226,871 of record NZ_JBBMRD010000005.1, read on the forward strand.
ATTTCTGATATTCAATTTTTATTATTTTATCCTCTTTAAGTGCTGTATATAAAAGGCGTAAGTGTATTTCTGACTATGATAAATGAATTGCAAACAGTAGTGAAGTTAACCTTGAAAAGATAATTATTGGCTTAATTGAATTCAATTTTTTAAATCTTGTAACCTGTTTAAAGATTATTAAGAAAATTGACTAATAATTGTACTGCTTTACCACGATGTCCAATGCTGTTTTTTTCTGTTAAATCCATTTCGGCAAAAGTGTATGTGTATCCATTTGGTTTAAAAATTGGATCGTAACCAAAGCCTTTTTCTCCATGCTTAACTGTAGTTATTTCGCCTTTACAAATACCAGTAAACGTGTCTAGTTTGTTATTTATGTGTAACGCAATGACTGTTTTAAATTGTGCGTTTCTATTATTTTTATCTTTAAGATTGTTTAATAATAAATCCATATTATCACTGTCGTTGCGTTGTGGTCCAGCGTATCTGGCACTAAAAACACCAGGTTGTCCATTTAACGCATCTACTTCTAATCCTGTGTCATCTGCAAAGCAATCATAACCATAGTTTTGTTTTATATATTCTGCCTTTTGTATAGCATTACCCTTGATATCTGGTTGGGTTTCTGGCACATCCTCAAAGCATCCAATATCTTTTAGGGTAAGTAGTTTTATGTGCGCAGGAATTAAAGCTTGGACTTCTTTAACTTTATTTAGATTATTAGTAGCAAAAACAAGTTGCATGTATATAATTTTTGATTATTAATTTAAATTGATTTACCTATGATGGTATGGTTCGTTCCTTAAAATGGTAAAGCCACGATATAATTGCTCGATTACAAATAGACGTACCATTTGATGAGAAAATGTCATTTTAGATAGCGATATTTTTCCTTGTGCTTTGGCATAAACTTCTGGGCTAAATCCATAAGGACCACCAATTACGAATACTATTTGTTTTGCTCCAGAATTCATATGTTTTTGTAAATAATCTGCAAAACCAACGCTGTCAAATTGTTTGCCATTTTCGTCTAGTAATATTAAAATATCTGTAGGTTTAAGTTTGCTTAAAATTAGTTCGCCTTCTTTTTGTTTTTGTTGGTCTTCGCTAAGGTTTTTTACTTTTTTTAAGTCTGGTATAATTTCTAAATCAAAACCTATATAAAAGCCTAATCGCTTTGTATAATCATCAATTAACTGTTGTAGTTGTTTATTGTCTGTTTTGCCTATAGCAAGCAGTTTGATAGTCATATGTTAATTTTAGAATTAGTTTGATGTATTACTAAAAGCAGTGTTTGCTGTTATGGTAAAATTCATATTTACTAAATATACCTTTTCCTTCGGTAAAATTTTTAGTGTTAGACGCTTCAAGGTCGGCTTTAAATTTTGTCCAATCGTCTGTTTTAAGTAGTTTTTCAAATTTACTATTTGTCAGATGTCCACCACTTAAAAAGTATTCGCCATCAGATTTAATTATTAGTAGGTTATAATTATTCTGAACGTCAAAAAACTTGTTTTTAAAAGCACCTTGATCTTTAATCCATTCAAAATCCACGTAAGTACTTAAAGCGTTTTCTTCAGTTTTGTACATATGAACAAAATCTAATGGATAGCGTTTTTCGTATTTTTCAATACATTTTTCTCTTCTTTTTTGCCAATCTGCTCTTTCTTCTTTAAATATGTCTTCATTAAACGGATGACTTTTTACTTGTCTTACATAAACTTTGCCTGAACTTCTATTAAAAGACTCTGTAATTTTGTGTTTAGCATGAATTTTCTCTGCTCTTTCAAATCCAAAAATCGAATCATAATATTTTATGACAATATATTTATTTTCCTTAGTGTTATTAGACTTGGATTGTATTAAGGTTTTAATTTGATCGTATTCATCAACCTTTAATTTGCCAAAACGATACATTGGAGAAAGCTTGTTTACAGTCAAACTATCTGTTTTGTATTGTAAACATTTTTTTGTAATCCCTTTACATTTTTTATAATAGCTAATAGAATCCATTGTTGTAAAATCTTCATCAATGTAAACTGAGTTTTGACTAAGCATAGCAGTGCAAAAAAGAAAAATTAGTAGCAGTAAAAAAGTAGAACGATTAAACATAGTTGTATTATTTAGGTTTGAGGCTTACTAACTTAGTTTTGTAAGTTGTTAAAGGTCAATAGTGATAGATTTATTTTCAAAAATAATGTTTCTTAAATAATTATTCAACAAGCATTTGTTATTTTTACATCAAATAAGAAACACATGATAAGTCAAGCCCAATTTGATAAAGAAATAGATTTAATCATTACCAACGCTATTAGAGAAGATGTTGGCGATGGTGATCATAGCTCATTATCTTGTATTCCTGCTACTGCAGAAGGTAAAGCAAAATTGTTAGTTAAAGACGACGGTATTATTGCTGGTGTCCAATTTGCTAAACAAGTATTTAAATATGTAGATCCAAACCTGGTTGTAGAGACTTTGATTGAGGATGGAAGCAGAGTGAAATATGGTGATATTGTATTTTATGTTACAGGCGCATCACAATCTATATTAAAAGCAGAACGTTTGGTATTAAATGCTATGCAACGTATGAGTGCTATTGCAACAAAAACAAGACAATTTGTAGATTTGTTAGAAGGCACAGGTACTAAAGTTTTAGACACACGTAAAACTACTCCAGGTATTAGAGCTATTGAAAAATGGGCTGTAAAAATTGGAGGAGGAGAAAACCATAGATTTGCACTTTATGACATGATTATGTTAAAGGATAATCATATAGATTTTGCAGGAGGCATTACAAAAGCTATTGATAAAACGAAGCAATATTTAAAAGAGACCAATCGTGATTTAAAGATAATTGTAGAGGCTAGAGATTTAGACGAAATTAAAGAGATTTTAAAATCGGATGGCGTTTACAGAATCTTAATAGACAATTTTAATTACGAAGACACTAAAACTGCAGTTAAATTAATTGGTGATCAATGTTTAACAGAAAGTTCTGGTGGTATAAATGAAAAAACGATTAGAGAATATGCCTTATGTGGTGTAGATTTTATCTCTTCTGGTGCATTAACGCACTCGGTTTATAACATGGATTTAAGCTTAAAAGCAGTTGATTAATACATCCTGTAACAGTACAAATTTTATCTAGATAATGTCTCAAGCAATAGAAGAAAAGCTTAGTAAAATCCCTGTGGTTAACCTTTTGGTTAAGCTATTAGGTAGGTTTAAATTACCTGGACTAGAGGGTTTGTCATTATATGATTTAATCGAGTTATATATTATAGGTATCGCTAGAGGAGCCTTAACAGCAAGAGCAAGTGCAATTGCTTATAGCTTTTTTATGGCGTTATTTCCGTTTTTATTATTTGTTATTATTGTTATTCCCTATATTCCAATAGAGGATTTTCAGACGGATTTTTTGGTGTTTTTAGAGTCTATTTTGCCACCAACGACATCAGATTTTTTCTCGGATAATATATTTAACAATATTGGTGGAAATCAAAATGGAGGATTATTATCATCCGTATTTTTATTATCCATTTTTTTAATGGCTAATGGTATTAATGCTTTATTTTCTGGGTTTGAAAACTCGTATCACGACCAATTAACACGCAATGTGTTTAAACAATATTTTTACGCATTAGGCATTGCGTTAATTTTGTCATTTTTACTAATTATAACCGTTGCTGTTTTAGGTTATTTTAATATCTATGTAATAGATAATTTAACCAATCATGGTTATATTGCCAAAAGGCAAGTTAGTATATGGAGTACGTTGGCACAATACGGATTTTTTGTCGTCATGGTATACATAGCAACAGCAGTGTTGTACTATTTTGGTACAGCAGAAGGGAAGTCGTCTAAATTTTTCTCCATTGGTGCATTGTTTACCACCATTTTAATTTTAGTAACCTCCTTTTTATTTGGTGTTTATATTGAAAATTTTGCTCAGTATAATGAGTTATATGGATCAATTGGAGCACTATTAATTTTATTATTTTATTTATGGCTTAATGCTAATATTTTGTTATTAGGTTTTGAGTTAAACATGTCTTTAAAACAACTACGTAAAAGTTTTTAATTATGAAAAAGAGTATCATTATTGTAATCGTATTAATCTTTGGTTTTTCAGTAAACGCACAAGATATTTTAGGAAAATGGAAAACCATTGATGACGAAACTGGAGAGGCTAAGTCCATTGTTCAGATTTACAAAAAAGACGGAAAGGTTTTTGGTAAAATTATCGAGATTTTTAATAAAGAAAGACGTGACTTACCTTGCGTAAAGTGTAAAGGTGACGATTATAATAAACCAATTTTAGGTTTAGATATTATTAAAAGTATGACCAAAGATGGTAAATACTTTAAAAACGGAACTATCGTAGATCCGCAAAATGGTAAAGAGTACGATTTAAGACTAATCGTAACAGATGAAGGAAAACTTCAGGTTAGAGGCTATATTGGTTTTTTCTACTCGACACAATATTGGGAAAGAATACAATAATATATTAATTAAACACAACAGCCTAACCTTTGCATTTTATAGATGTCATACTGCCAATACCATTAGAAAAGCGTTTTACATATAGTATCACGCAAGCAGAAAGCGAGTTTTTAACTATTGGTATGCGTGTGTCTATCCCTTTTGGGAAAACAAAAATTTACACAGGTATTGTAGCTGCAATACATCAAACAGCACCTGTTATATATGAGGCTAAAGAGATTCATCAAATTTTAGATGAACAACCCATTGTAACCCAAACACAATTACAATTGTGGCATTGGATAGCTAAATATTACATGTCTACAGAAGGCGAAGTAATGCGTGCTGCTTTACCAAATGCTTTTTTGCTTGAAAGCGAAACTATAATAAGTAAAAACAATGCTTTAGATTTAAATGAGAACGATTTAAAAGACGACGAGTATTTGATTTACGAAGCATTGCAGCATCAATCGTCGCTTAAAATTCAGGATATTGCTAATATTTTGGATAAAAAAAATGTGCTACCTGTTGTTAAGCGATTAGTAGAAAAAGAAGCCATTATTTTAAATGAAGAAATCTACGATAAGTACAAACCAAAATATGTTAGATATGTCAAGTTAACAGAAGCATACAGCTCTCAAGACGCTTTAAATCAATTATTAGAAACGTTAAGTAATCGAGCCAAAAAGCAACGTGACGTTGTGCTTACATTATTTTCTATTTCGGCAAAGACCAAAAAACCTGTTAAAGTAACAGATTTAATTACAGAAAGTCAAGCGTCATCTGCAACCGTAAAGGCTTTAATAGATAAAAATATTCTGGAGGATTACCATATCCAAACAGATCGCGTCGTTTATGATGGTGAAGATACTGAGGATTCAAAAGCATTAAATCAGTATCAAACTGAAGCATTACAAGAAATTCAGACCAGTTTTCAAACACAAAATGTTGTGTTATTACATGGTATAACATCTTCCGGTAAAACAGAAGTATATGTAAAACTAATAGAAGCTACTATAAGTAAAGGACAACAGGTGTTGTATTTATTGCCAGAAATAGCATTAACAACACAATTAGTAACACGACTTCAAAATTACTTTGGAGAGCAGGTTGCAGTGTTTCATAGCAAATATTCTGCTCATGAGCGTGTGGAGGTTTATAATCAAGTGCTAAATAATTCAGCGAAAGCGAAAATAATTTTAGGAGCACGATCGTCCATTTTTTTACCATTTAACGATTTGGGTTTAATTATCGTCGATGAGGAGCATGAGTCTTCCTTTAAGCAGTTTGATCCAGCACCACGTTATCATGCCAGAGATGTCGCTGTAGTTTTAGCTTCAATATTTAAAGCAAAAACACTATTAGGAAGTGCAACTCCAAGTATTGAAAGCTATCACAATGCACGAGAAAAAAAATACGGTTTAGTCGAAATAAATCGACGATACAATAACGTGCAATTGCCTGATATCGAGCTTGTAGATATTAAAGATAAGCAGAAACGGAAAAAAATGAAAGGTCATTTTTCTGATAGATTAATAGAAGAAATGACTGAAGCTATTGCAGATGGACATCAGATTATATTGTTTCAAAACAGAAGAGGATATTCTCCAATTGTAGAGTGCAATACGTGTGGACATTCGCCACAATGCCCTAACTGTGATGTTAGTTTAACGTATCATCAATATCGCAAACAATTACGTTGCCATTATTGTGGTTATAATAGTGCTATGCAGTTAAAATGTATGGCGTGTGGTACACCAGGTTTAGACACTAAAGGTTTTGGTACAGAGCAAATAGAAACCGAAGTCAAATTGCTGTTTCCAGATCTTAAAGTAGGTCGTATGGATTTGGATACTACAAGAGGTAAGTTTGGTTACGAAAAAATTATTACAGCGTTTGAGCAGCAAGAAATTGACGTTTTAGTTGGTACACAAATGTTAACTAAAGGACTTGATTTTAGAAACGTAAAGTTGGTAGGAATTATGAATGCTGACAATATGTTAAACTTTCCGGATTTTAGAGCGCATGAAAGGAGTTTTCAATTAATGTTACAAGTTTCTGGTAGAGCAGGACGTACCCAAAAACAAGGAAAAGTATTAATCCAGACGTATAATCCTTACCATAAAATTTTGCAACAAGTATCTACTAATGATTATATTGGAATGTATAAGGAGCAACTGGAAGAACGTTATAACTATAAATATCCACCATTTTACAGATTAATTAAAATTACGATTAAGCATAGGGATTATAATAAGGTAGATTTGTCAGGAGATTGGCTAGCAAAAGCATTAACACAGTTGTTTAAGCATAATGTTTTAGGACCAGAGTTTCCGCCAATATCAAGAATAAGAAATCAATACCACAAAAACATTTTAATAAAGATTCCTCAAGGTCAACCCCTAGGTAAAACTAAAGAAGCTATCAAAAAAGTACATACTAGTTTTGAGGCTATTGGTAATTTTAAAGGTGTTAGAGTTGTTATTAACGTCGATAACTATTAGGTTTAATTAGCTATTAGATATAAAAAAACCTGCTTTTAAAAGCAGGTTTTTTTAGGGCATTATATTTTGTTATTAGATACTGTTTAAAGCATCTACTAATTGTGTTTTTTTGTTTCTACTTAATGGGATTTCATAAGCACCAACTTCAACATTTTTACTGTTAAAGCGATCAACCTTGTCCAAGTTTACAATATAAGACTTATGGATTCTTAAAAACTTACCGTCAGGTAATTCGCTTTCAAACGCTTTCATTGTAGATAATACCACTAAGCTTGTGTCCTCAGTAACTAGTTTTACATAGTCACCAAGTGCTTCAATCCATTTAATATCTCTAATATAAACTTTACGCTTTTTAAGATTACTCTTAACAAAGATATGTTCTCCTTCTTCTTGGTTATAATCTAACTTTAATTTATGATGCTCTACAGCTTTATCTACAGCTTGACTAAAACGTTCTCTAGTAATAGGTTTTTGTAAATAATCAGTCGCATCATAATTAAATGCCTTAAAAGCGTATTCTGTTTTACCTGTAACAAAAACAATTTGGGGTTTATTGTTAAGTACGTCAAGTAATTCAAAACCATTTAAAACAGGCATCTCAATATCTAAAAAGATAAGATCAACTTTGTGGGTGTTTAAACCGTTTTTAGTCTCTAAAGCACTGCTATATTCAGCAATTAAATTTAGATGATTATTATTCTCTATTAATTTTACAATAGAAAGTCTTTGTATCGCTGAATCATCAACTACTACACAATTTAATATCATAGTATATGTTCTTTATAGGTTAAGTTATCGACAATAGTACAAAAAAAAGGGATTAAAACCAAAAAACATCGCTAAAATGTAAGTTTTAACATTTGATTAAGATTGCAATTCGGCTGTAAATTAAGTTTAAATTTAGATTAAAAACTATTTGTAGGATTAAATAAAAAGAAGTATTTTTGCACTCATTTTTAACACAAATAAATTAGATTTTTATGAATCATTATGAAACTGTTTTCATCTTAAATCCCGTTTTATCTGAAACACAGATAAAGGAAACAGTACAGAAATACGAAGAATTTCTTGTATCTAGAGGAGCAAAGATGGTATCAAAAGAAGATTGGGGACTTAAAAAGTTAGCTTACCCAATACAAAACAAAAAAAGTGGATTTTATCACTTATTTGAGTACCAAGTAGAAGGAGAGGTAATCAATCCTTTAGAAGTAGAGTTTAGACGTGATGAGCGTTTTATGCGTTACTTAACTGTAACTATGGACAAACATGCAGTGTCATGGGCGGAACGTAGAAGAGTTAAACTTAAACAAAAAGCGTAATTATGTCAAGTATAGAACAACAATCAAAAGGAAAAAAAGAAGGAGAAATTAGATATCTTACTCCTTTAAATATTGAAACTAACAAAAACAAAAAGTATTGTCGTTTCAAAAAGTCTGGTATCAAGTATGTAGATTACAAAGATGCAGATTGGTTATTAGGATTTGTTAACGCTCAAGGTAAAATTTTACCAAGACGTTTAACAGGTACGTCATTAAAGTATCAAAGAAAAGTGTCTGTAGCTGTAAAAAGAGCACGTCACTTAGCTTTAATGCCATACGTAGCAGATTTATTAAAATAAAAATATCATAACAATGGAACTTATATTAAAACAAGACGTTGAGAATTTAGGATTTAAAGACGATGTTGTAACGGTTAAGAACGGTTATGGTAGAAACTTTTTAATCCCTACAGGTCATGCTGTTTTAGCAACAAAATCTGCTAAAAAAGTATTAGAAGAAACTTTAAAGCAACGTGCTTACAAAGAGTCTAAAGAAGTTGAAGAAGCTAATAAAGTGGCTGAAGCAATTAAAGCTTTAGAAATCAAAATCGCTGCTAAAGTTGGTCAAGGAGACAAATTATTTGGATCTGTAAACAACATTGACGTTGCTGAAGCATTAGCTAAAGAAGGTCAAGACATCGATAAAAAATACATTTCTGTAACTACAGTTAAGCGTTTAGGTAAATATAACGCAGCAGTACGTTTACACAGAGCTGTAAATGTTGATTTAGAATTTGAAGTTGTAGCGCAAGCATAACTTAGATTTGTTAACAATACGTTAATAAATTATATCATAATTTTAAAGCCACTCTATTTAGAGTGGCTTTTTTTGTTATATTTTTGTTAAATATTATGCATGCATAATGTCTAACAAACACACAACACAATGAAAAAACTAAATTTAACTATAGCTTTATTGCTATTTACAGTATTAAGTTTTGCACAAGTTACCACAGCTAATATTAAGGGACTTATTACAGAAGACGCTAATATGCCATTATTTGGAGCTAATGTTGTAGCTATCCATGAGCCAACAGGAACAAAGTATGGTGCAATTACAAATTTGGATGGTCGTTACAATTTACTTAACCTTAGGGTTGGAGGACCATACAAAGTATCTATAACCTATGTTGGTTTTAAAGATCAAATTTTTTCTGATGTATATTTAACATTAGGTAAAACAACAAATTTAGATGCGGTTATGAGCTCTAGTGAAGTATCGCTAGATGAGGTCGTAATTACAGGATCGTCTTCCGGAACGTTTGGAAGTGATAGAACAGGAGCAGAAACAAGTGTTGGACGACGTGAATTAACTACGTTACCAACAATTTCTAGATCAGCTTCAGATTTTACTAGATTAGAACCGTCATCATCAGGAAATTCTTTTGGAGGTAGAAACGACCAGTTTAATAACTTTACACTGGATGGAGCAGTATTTAATAATCCGTTTGGATTAGATGCAGCAACTCCTGGAGGTCAAACAGACTCGCAACCAATATCTTTAGATGCTATTGATCAAATACAAGTATCATTAGCGCCTTACGATGTGACATTATCTGGTTTTACAGGTGCAGCAGTAAATGCAGTAACAAAAAGCGGAACTAATGAGTTTCACGGTACAGTTTATGGTTTTACAAGAAATGAAGACATGACTGGTGGTAAAATACGAGGAGAAGACGTTTTTCAATCAGATTTAGAGCAAAATCAATACGGAATTAGTATTGGAGGTCCAGTAATTAAAAACAAATTATTCTTTTTTGCAAACTTTGAAAAAGATGAGCGTTCAGATTTAGGAACAAACGGATTTGCCCCAAATAGAGGTACAGGAGCAATTAATGAAAGTCGAGTAGAATTAGAAGACTTATTAACTGTACAAAATGCATTATTGGATTTAGGATATGATCCAGGAAGATTTGAAGGATTTAATTACGACTCAAACTCTACTAAAGGATTATTTAAATTAGATTGGAATATCAATGATAATAACCGTTTAGCGGTAATTTATAATTTTTTAAATGCCTCTAAAGAAAAGCCAGCCCATCCATCTGCATTAGGATTTAGAGGTCCTAATACTAACACATTACAATTTGAAAATACGGGTTATGAAATTAATAACAATATACAGTCAGTACAAGTTGAGTTAAATTCTACTTTATCAGGAAATGTGACTAATAAATTTCAAATGGGTTATACGCATTTTGATGATTTTAGAGACGCATTATCTTCGCCAGCACCAACGATTACAATTACAGATGGTGGATCAAACTATATAATTGCTGGTCATGAGCCATTTTCAATTAATAATAGATTAGACCAAAAGGTGTTTCAATTTTCTAATAATTTAAATTATGTAGAAGGTGATCATACATATACTGTTGGTTTTTCATATGAAAAATTTCAATTTGATAACTCTTTTAATTTAGGTGCTTATGGTGCACAAGGGGTTTTCTTCCCAACTACAACAATGGATGATTTCCAAAACTTTGTGGATTCTGGTCAATTACAAAATTTATTTAACGAAGCTGCTGCTGCAGATGCAAGTTTACAAGCAAACGGAGAAGGTGTTGCAGGAGGATTTGCTCTAGCAGAAACTAATGTTGGACAATTAGCATTTTATTTACAAGATGAATGGAATGTTACAGAAAACTTTAAATTAACCTATGGTGTAAGATTTGACAAACCATTATTTTTTGATTCTTCTACTAAAGCACAAGAGGTTATTGACAGAGCATGTTGTTATGCTCCAGATATTGAGTATATCAATCCAAATACAGGAGAAGGTGTGTTTTTAGATAACACTAAAATGCCTTCAAACAAAGTATTAATTTCTCCAAGAGTTGGTTTTAATTACGATGTAAAAGGAGATAACAGTTTTCAAGTACGTGGTGGAACAGGATTATTTACTGGTCGTTTACCATTTGTATGGTTAGGTAACCAAATAGCTAATCCAGAGGTTTTCTTTTACCAAATGGTAGATCCTGATTTTAAATTCCCACAAGTATGGAGAACAAATATTGGTACAGATTACAGATTTGAAAACGGTATTATAGCAACAGGAGATATCTCTTACACAAAAGATATTAATGGAGCGCATGTCCAAAATTGGGGATTACGTAATCCTTCAGGAGTACTTAATGCACCAGGAGACACTAGACCAATTTATACTTCAGGTGACATTATTAATAATGCTTATGTATTTACAAATTCGGATAAAGGACGCGTTTGGAATTTTACAGCTAAAGCGCAAAAAACATTTGATAACGGATTGTATACAACTATAGCATACAACTATTTAAATTCAAAAGACGTTAACTCTATCGAGGCAGAAATCACTGGAGATGCTTTTGCATTTAACCCAGTAGTTGGTAATGCTAATAACGACGTGTTGTCTTACTCTAAATATGGAGATACACACCGTTTTATTGGTGTAGCAAGTAAAAAGTTTACTTATGGTAAAGACAAATGGGCTACTACAATCTCTACATTTTTTGAATACGCACAAGGTGGACGTTTTAACTACACTTATGGAGGAGATTTAAATGGAGATGGATCTAACTTAAATGATTTATTATATGTTCCAACTTCTTCAGAGTTGCAGCAAATGCAATTTTCTGGAGCAGGACAAGCAGAAGCTTTTGAAGCGTTTATCCAGCAAGATGATTACTTAAGTGATCGTCGTGGAGATTATGTAGAGCGTTACGGAGCATTAGCACCATGGAGAGGACGTTGGGATTTAAAATTATTACAAGACTATAAATTTAACGTTGGTGGTGATAATTATAACACAATCCAATTTAGCGTTGATATTTTAAACTTAGGTAACTTATTAAATAGTGATTGGGGAGTAGTACAACAACCAACATCTGTACAACCAGTTGGTGTAGATGTAGATGCATCTGGAGTACCAACCTATACATTTACAGGTGTAACCGAAACTTTTTCATACGATACAAGTCTTTTATCAAGATGGCAAGCACAATTTGGAGTTAGATACATTTTCTAGTCCATACGTCACAGATATTTTTTAAATTTGCGCTCCTTTACAGGAGCGCATTTTTTTTATACTAAAAAATACAAAAAACAATACTCAATGAAATTATTAAATCGCTTTCGCGGAAATCAAGCCATTAAGCCACTATATTTTTTACTAATTGTAATTAGCTTTATATCGTGCAAAAATAATAAGCAAGAGGTAACGGTTGTAAATGAAACAGCAGTAACAATACCAACATCAAAACCTTCTGCTTTAATTAACGCTTTTAAATATACACCAGACCAAGATGTTATTATCAGTGTGCATAGAGGAGGTAAAGGGTTAAAACATTATCCAGAAAACTGTTTAGAAACCTTAAAATATATTAACGATAGTATACCTGCTATTTATGAAATTGATGTCGCACAAACTAGAGACAATGTATTAGTATTAATGCATGATAATACATTAGAGCGTACAACCACAGGGACAGATAGATTAAATAAATATACGTTTGAAGAGCTTCAGGCTTTTAATCTACAAGATGATTACGGTAATGAGACTACTTTTAAAATTCCAGCTTTAAAAGACGTTTTAGTATGGGCTAAACAAAACAATGTCGTGTTAACTTTAGACAAGAAAAAAAGCGTGTCTTTTGATGCTATTGTAGCATTAGTAAAACAAGTAGAAGCAGAAGATGTATCAATAATTATAACTTATGATATGGAGCAAGCAACAGAAGCACATAAATTAGCACCTAATTTATTACTATCTGTTTCTGCCAGAAATCAAAAAGAATTAGATTGGTTATTACATTCAAGCATACCAACTCAAAATATGTTAGCCTTTACAGGTACTAAGTTATCACCAAATGACTTTTATAAAACAGTCCAATCTCATGGTATTAAAACTATTTTAGGAACTTTGGGTAACTTAGACAAACAAGCTCAAGCTAAAGGAGAAGTACCATATACCATATGGAAAGACAAAGGAATAGATGTTTTTGCAACAGACAGACCTTTTGAGGTCGCTAAAGCGTTAAATATTAAGAAATAGAAAAAATGAAGTATTCTAGACTTACAAAAGAACAATTTGAAGAATTACATAAAGAGTTTATAAACTTTTTAGCAACACAGACCATTACAGCAGACGAGTGGGAAACCTTAAAAAAGGATAAACCAGAAGTAGCAGAACAGGAGCTAGATGTTTTTAGTGATTTAGTTTGGGAAGGTGTGTTAAACCAAGTAAAGTATGTGGAGCAAATATCTGCACATAACTTACACTTATTTACTTTTAATGACGACCATATGCACGTTATAGGTATCAAGATAGATGGTCCAATAGATGTAACTACACCAGATGGTTTTAACTGGTTGCGCGAAAATTTAATGGACGACACAGTAACCTTTACACAAGGTAAAAAAGACTATTCTGAGGATAAAAACTTAGATAAATTTAAGCTTATTCAATCAGGAAGTGCTATTACAAAAGGAGAGTTGTATGAGTACATGAACAAGTTAATTAACTAAACAAGTCCTGAAAACGGTAGTTTAAAAAATAAATTAAAACCACTATTTTTGTTATTCTGTATAAGTACAGAATACGTTTAAAGTAACACAAATAAAACCCTTTTAATAAAAGGAATATATATGGCACAAAAACCAAGTATACCAAAAGGAACAAGAGATTTTAATCCAGAAGAAGTTGCAAAACGTAACTATATATTTAGTACTATAAAATCACAATTTCAACGTTTTGGATTTCAGCCAATAGAGACACCAAGTTTTGAAAACTCTGATACCTTAATGGGTAAGTATGGAGAAGAAGGTGATCGTTTGATTTTTAAAATTTTGAATTCAGGTGACTTTTTATCAAAAGTGGACCAGCCATTATATGCTTTAAAGGACTCAGCTAAAATAACACCAAGAATCTCAGAAAAGGCATTACGCTACGACTTAACAGTACCATTTGCTAGATACGTAGTCCAACATCAAAACGAAATAGAATTTCCGTTTAAACGCTATCAAATGCAACCTGTTTGGCGTGCTGATAGACCACAAAAAGGACGTTTTAGAGAGTTTTATCAATGTGATGCAGACGTGGTTGGTAGTGATAGTTTATGGCAAGAAGTAGAGTTTGTACAGTTGTATGACAACGTGTTTACAGCTTTAAAGTTAGAAGGTGCTACAATTAAAATAAACAATCGTAAAATATTATCTGGTATTGCTGAGGTTATTGGAGCAAGTGATAAGTTAATCGATTTTACTGTTGCTTTAGATAAATTAGATAAAATAGGAGAGGATAAGGTAAAGGAAGAAATGCTTGGTAAAGGTATTTCTGAAGACGGTATAGCTAAGCTTCAACCTTTATTTACTTTAAAAGGTGATTTTGGGTCACAAATAGAGAGTTTAAAATCTATTTTAAGTACCTCTGAAGAAGGTCAAAAAGGAATAGAAGAGTTAAGTTTTATTAATGAGGCTATAACTGCATTAGGTTTAAAATCTGCTAAATTACAGTTAGATGTAACGTTAGCTAGAGGTTTAAATTATTATACAGGAGCTATCTTTGAGGTATCTGCACCAGAAGGTGTAGCAATGGGATCTATTGGTGGAGGAGGTCGTTACGATGATTTAACAGGAATATTTGGTCTTAAAAATGTAAGTGGAGTAGGCATTAGTTTTGGATTAGATCGTATTTATTTAGTTTTAGAAGAATTAGGTTTGTTTCCAGAAACTATTACAAAATCTACAGAAGTATTGTTTATCAATTTTGGTGATAAAGAATCCTTATTTAGT